>DAISLG010000262.1:0-2641 GCA_036820565.1 Gaiellaceae bacterium
GCTCGGCCGGGCCCGTGAGCCAGGCCTCGCCCCCCGCGAGGCGCACGTGGAGGTCGCCACCGGGGAAGTGAACCGTCACGTCGCCGTCGCCGTGCGTCGCGGCCGCCACGGCGACCGCGCTCGTGCCGGACGAGCGGGTCTCCCCCACGCCGCGCTCCCAGACGCGGGCGGTGACCTCTCCCGGGCCGTCGATGCGGGCGACCTGGACGTTCGTGCGGCTCGGGTAGCGCGGATGCGTCTCGAGCAGGGGCCCGACGAGGGGCAGGTCGTCCGGGTCGCCGACGACGACGGCGTGCGGATTGCCGACGTCGACGGCGGTCACGTCCAGCCCGGCGACGCGCTCGCACGGGTGGACAGCGACGGAGCCCATCTCCTGGCGGACGTTCGGGCCCTCGAGCATCTCAGCGGCGACGACGCGATCGCCGACGCGGATGCGCACGCGCTCGTCCCCTGTCCGGTCGGCCAGCCAGCGCGACGCGATGCGCGTGCCGTTGCCGGACATCTCCGCGGTCGAGCCGTCCGGGTTCCAGATCACGATCTCCGCCTCGTCTCCGGCGATCGAGACGACCTCGAGGATCCCGTCAGCGTCGCCGACGGACTCGCGGACCCGTTGCGCGGTGAGGTCAGCCCGCTCGGTCAGCAGGTACACGTTGCCCTGCGCTTGCCACCTCGAGAACTGCATCAGCGACTTCCGACGGGGGACGGTCGGCGGCCACGCTAACAAGGCCCGGAATCCGCCGCATCCACTTGCGCTGGTACGCGGCCAGCTGCCGGGTCGCGACGTTCAACTCCGCCTCCGCCTCCGCGCGCGGCAGCGTCCGGACAGCCTCGAGCCCGATGACCTTCGGCGCGACCTCCCCGGCCGCGCGCGCCTCCTCCTCGACGCCCGCCTCGAACATTCGCCGGGTACGCTCCTCGATCCGCGCCGCGAGCACGCCGGGCGGCACCTCCAGGCCGACGATCGTCGTCGGGTGCCGGGTCTCGTCGCTCCAGAGCCTCCCTTCCGAGGGCCGCAGGCTCGACCCCGCCTCCGCGAGCTCGAGCGCGCGCACCACGCGCCGGCGGTCGTTCGCGTGCACGACCTCTGCCGCGCCGGGATCGACCCCGGCGAGCAGCCGGTGCGCCGCGTCGGCTCCGAGCTCGTCGTAGCGGCGCTCCCAGCGCGCCCGCCCGTCCCCCGCCTCCGCCGGCAGCCCGAGCTCGACGAGCGCCGCGCGAAACCAGAGGCCCGAGCCGCCGACGACGAGCGGGGTCCTTCCCGCCGCGAGGATCTCGTCGATCGCGGCGTGCGCAAGCGGCGCGTACTCGCCCACGGTCCGCTGCCGGTCGGGCTCCCAGATGCCCACGAGCCGGCCCGGCCCGTGGTTCGTCAGGATCGGAAGGCCGCGGTAGACCTGCATCGAGTCGGCCGAGATCGTCTCGGCGGGGATCCGCCGGACGAGCTCCTCCGCGACCGCCGTCTTGCCGGAGGCGGTCGGACCGAAGATCGCGAGAACGCTAGGAGGGAGCGGTGTACGACTTCCAGCCAATCCCCGGCTCCAGCGCGTCGGGAAACTCGACGTCGTCCTCGGGATGGGCCTCGCGGTGCTCGCGGAACCAGGCGACCGCGCGGGTGATGCCCTCGTCGAGGGGCACCTGCGGGTCGAAGCCGAGCAGCTCGCGGGCGCGGGTCAGGTCGGCGACGTAGCGCGTCACCTCGCCGAGGAGCGACGGCGCGAGCGTCATCCGCGGCTCGAACCCGACCTCCTCGCCGATCCGCTCCGCCACATGGACGAGCGTGTTGCCCTGCCCGTAGGCGAGGTTGATCGTCTGGTTCGTGACGCGGCCGTCGGCCAGCGCGTCGATCCCGCGCACGATCCCGTCGATGCAGTCGTCGATGTAGGTGAAGTCGAGCGTCTTCTCGGCGCCGCCGTAGACGGTGATCGGCTCCCCGCGCGAGATCTGGTGGATGAAGAGCGGGATCACGCGCGACATGCGCCGGAGGTCGTTGTCGTAGCGCCCGAACACGTTCGAGAAGCGGAAGACCATGTACGGCAGGCCGTACGAGCGCGCGTAGGCGTAGATCAGCGCCTCGCTGGCGATCTTCGACGCCGAGTACGGCGACTCCGTGAAGGCGAAGTCGGCGGAGGCCTCGTCGTACTCCTCGAAGCGGTGGACGTCGCCGTACACCTCGCGCGTCGAGGAGAAGACGATCGGGATGCGCTGGTGGCGGCAGTACTCGAGGACGTTGAACGTCATGATCGCGTTCTCGAGCGCCCGGTGCGGCTGGCGGACGAGCTCGTGCACCTTGGCGTGCGCGGCGAGGTGCACGACGAGGTCCTGCGGCGGGTACTCGACCCCCCCGATCCCGCCGGGGAACGCCGGGTACTGCTGGCTCAGGTCCTGGAGCAGGTAGCGGAACTCGTCCGTCCACGTGTTCAGCCGCTTGTCGACGCCGAAGACCTCGTGCCCCTCGGAGAGGAGCCGCTTCGCGAGGTTCGTGCCGATCTGGCCGCTCGAACCGGTGATCAGGATCTTCATGCGGCGACCAGTGTTAACTGCGCCCCGCGCAGCGTCGTTGAGCTGGCGGCCTCGATCCGCACGGGAACGAGCTCGCCCGGCGCCGCCGTGCCCGTGAAGTTGACCGTCGTGTTGCGGCGGG
>DAISLG010000263.1:0-2632 GCA_036820565.1 Gaiellaceae bacterium
CGCGCGCGACGCCGCCGCCGCGCTCGACGAGGCCCGGATCGTCGAGCTCTCCTACGCGATCGGGAACGGCGACCGCACCGTCGGCGCCCGGCTCGGCGGGCTCGTCGGCGCGCGCTACGGCTCGTCGCCCCCGCCCGGCCGGGTGCGCGCCCGCTTCGAGGGCTCCGCCGGCCAGAGCTTCGGCGCCTTCCTCGCCGCGGGCGTCGAGCTGGCGCTGACCGGCGAGGCGAACGACGGCGTCGGCAAGAGCATGAGCGGGGGCAGGATCGCGATCCGCCCGCCAGCCGGCGACCTCGGCGACCCCGTCCTGCTCGGGAACGCGGCGCTCTACGGCGCCACCGGCGGCGAGCTCTACTGCGCGGGCGCCGCGGGTGAGCGCTTCGCCGTTCGCAACTCGGGCGCGGTCGCCGTCGTCGAGGGAGCGGGCGACCATCTCTGCGAGTACATGACCGCGGGAACGGTCGTCGTCCTCGGCCCGGTCGGCTGCAACGTGGCGGCGGGGATGACCGGCGGCGTCCTCCACGTCCTGGGCGGGGTCGGGGAGATCGCAGACGCCGGCGACCTGCTCGAGCTGCACCGACTGCTCGAGCGGCACCTCCGTTTCACCGGCTCCGAGCGGGCGGCTGAGCTGCTCGCCGAGTGGCCGCGGGCGGCCGCGTCGTTCCGGACACTCGCGCCTGCGGCGAAGATCCGGTCCGACGCGGCCGCGACCGTGACCGTCTAGGTCGGCTTCGAGGCCGAGCCGAGCGTCAGCGTGATCGGCCGGCCGCAGCGCGCGCAATAGCTCGAGGCGGCCCCCTTGCGCTCGGCGCGCTGGCGCGGGACCGGCTCGGGGCACGTGCACGGGGCTGGCTTGTCCATCTCGTTCCTCTCCATTAGGTGGGCTCGATCACGGGCTTGGGGACGATCGCCGCGGCGGTGGGCGCGTGGGCGTGGCCGATCCCGAGGTGGCCGTGGGACTCGGCGCCGTACCCGCCCGGCACCGGGATGTAGAACTCGGGATAGCCCCACATGCCGTGCTCGGAGACGTCGAGGCCTGCGGTCTCGACGTGATCCTCGACGCGGATGCCCCACAGCTTCTTCATCGCCCAGAGCGACCCGAACGAGGCCGTGAACGTGAACGCCCCGACGGCGGCGAGGCCGATCGCCTGGATCCCGAGCTGGTGGAACGAGCCCGTGTAGATCAGCCCGCCGGAGCCGGTGTTGAGCCGCTTCGCGAGCTCCGGCACCGCGAAGATCCCGGTCGCGAGCGTGCCCCAGACACCGGCCATGCCGTGCACGGCGACCGCGCCGATCGGATCGTCGATCCCGATCCGCTCGACGAAGATCACGCCGAAGACGGCGATCGTCGCGGCTACCCCGCCGATCACGATCGAGGCCCAGGGAGCGACGAAGCCGGACGCGGCCGTGATCGCCACGAGCGCCGCGATCACGCCGTTCAACATCATCGAGATGTCCGGCTTCTTCAGGACGATCCAGGCGACGAGGATCCCCGTCACGCCGCCGGACGCCGCGGCGATGTTCGTCGTGATCGCGACGTAGGCGAAGTAGCCGACGCCGCCGTAGTCGACCGAGAGGGTCGAGCCCGCGTTGAAGCCGAACCAGCCGACCCAGAGGATCAGGGTTCCGAGCACGGCGAACGGCATGTTGTGGCCCGGGATCGGGTTCGCGCGGCCGTCGGTGCCGAACTTGCCGATGCGCGGCCCGAGCAGCAGCGCGCCGGCGAGCGCCGCAAGCGCCCCCTGGTAGTGCACCACCGTCGAGCCCGCGAAGTCCTGCATCCCCTTCGCGAAGAGCCAGCCATGCGGGCTCCAGATCCAGTGCGAGACGACCGAGTAGATCAGGGTGAAGACGATGCCGAAGGCGAAGTAGACCCAGAGCTTCGCCCGCTCCGCCATCGCGCCCCAGACGATCGCGAGGGAGACGCCCGCGAAGACGACCTCGAACAGGTAGCCCGCCGCCCCGGGAACCTCGGAGAACCAGTCGAAGGGCTTCTGGCCGACCGAGACCATCGCGTCGACCGACGGGAAGAAGCCGTGGTGCCCGACGAGCGAGCCGCCGTCGCCGAAGGCGATCCCGAAGCCGACCGCCCAGTAGACGAGCGAGACGACCGAGAAGATGAGGACGTTCTTGCCGGCGATGTGGCCGGCGTTCTTCATCCGTGTCAGGCCCGCCTCGAGGAAGGCGAAGCCCGCCTGCATGAACATCACGAGCACCGCCGCGACCACCACCCAGATCGTGCTTGCCGCGACGAGCAGATCGTGCGACTTCATCGAGCGTCCACCTCCTTCTCGAGGCTCGTGCCTGTTCGGTTGTGCATGACGTTCGAGACGGGCGTCGTCCAGACGAGGCCGTCCCCCGACTCGTTGCCGCTCCGCGCCGAGTCGACGATCGCGGCGACGATGCTCTCGGCGAGCGTGTCGTCGACGACGAACGTGAGCAGCGCCTTCGGCAGGAACCGCGACTCGAACACCCGCCCGCGGTACTCGTGGGTGACGCCGCGCTGGCGACCGTGGCCGATCGCCTCGACGACCGTCACCCCGACGTGCCCCGTCTCGTGCTCGACCGCGTCGATCACCGTCTCGACCCGCTCGCGGATCACCACCGTCTCCACCTTCACCATCGCGCCACG
>DAISLG010000264.1:0-2626 GCA_036820565.1 Gaiellaceae bacterium
ACCTCCCGGTTGCATCCCGATCACCCGATGCGAGCGCGGCCGGTGACGACGAGGTTGCATGGCGCGGAGGCGACGTTGTTTCACGCGGGCGTGATCAACGTTCCGCCGCGCAAGCGTCACCCCGACAAGTCCGCCGATCGCGCGCAGCAGTGGGCGACGGTTCAGCCGCGGCTACGAACGACGCTCGAGGGGTACATCGAGCAGACACGCCTCTCGTTGCGGCCCGCGACGATGGTCCGCGTCGAGGCGGTCCTGCGCGAGTTCGCCGTCTGGCTGACCGCGGACGCACCCGAGGTCGCTGCGGTCAGGAATCTTCAGCGGGCTCACATCGAGCGCTACAAGCGTCACCTCGCGCAGAGGCCATCGGTCCGTGGCGGCGGGCGGCTCTCGACCATCGGCCTGGCCGAGCAGCTCGGCACGCTCCGTGTCTGCCTGGAACGACTGAGCGAGTGGGATGGCGAGGACGCCCCGGCGCGCGTGCGGATGTTCGCCGGTGACATCCCCCGCCGCGATCAGCCGCTCCCCCGGTTCATCGACGACGCCGACGAGGTCGAAGGCGTCCAAGGGATCGACGAGAAACAGCTCGAACGAGTCCGCGCCGATCTGTCCGAATATGGACAGGTCGGCGTCGGCTGGGCAGACCCTGGGAAAGAGCGAGCCGAGCCTCTAACGTTGCGGCCTCGATGAGCGAGACCGACCCGACCGGCGCCGCGCCGGCCCGCCCCCCCGTCGCCGGCGAGAGCGACGTCACCTTCCCGCGCCTGACCGAGGCGCAGATGGCGACGATTGAAGCCGCCGGGCGGCGCGAGCAGGTGAGCGCCGGGCAGATCCTCTTCTCCCCGGGCGACCTCGACCTCGACCTGATCGTCGTCGCCAGTGGCTGCGTCGAGATCATCGACGCCTACGGCACTCCCGGTGAGCGTGTCATCGTCAGCTACGGCCCGCGCCAGTTCGCCGGCGAGCTGAACCTGATCACTCTCGAACCGACGCTGCTGACCGCGCGCGTCGCGGCCGCGGGCGAGGCGATCTTCGTCAGCCGCGAGGCGCTACGCGCCGTCATCTCCCACGACACCCGGCTTGGCGACATGATCATGAACGCCCTGGTCAGCCGGCGGGCGATCGTCATCGAAGCCGAAAGCGGCGCCCGGCTGATCGGCCACGGCGGCGACCCGGGGACGCGCGAGCTGCGCGAGTTCCTCACCCGCAACCGGGTGTCGCACCGCTTCATCGACCTCGACGGCTCCGACCTGACGGCGCCGACGCCCGACGGTCGGCCGCTCGCCGAGGACGACCTGCCGCTGCTGATCGGCGGCGACAAGATCCTCCGCGCGCCGACGATCCTCGAGGCGGCGACCGCGCTCAATCTGCGCGCCCCCAACAAGACGGCGAAAAAAGCCTGGGACACGCTGATCGTCGGCGGTGGCCCGGGCGGCCTCGGCGCCGCCGTCTACGCGGTGACGGAGGGGCTCTCGACGATGATGATCGACTCGACCGCGCTCGGCGGGCAGGCGAGCACCTCGTCGCGGATCGAGAACTACCTCGGCTTCCCGGCCGGCATCTCCGGCTCCGAGCTGGCCGAGCGGGCGATCGCACAGGCGCGCCGCTTCGGCCTGCGCACCGCGGTCCCCGAGCGCGCCCTCAGCCTCCGCCACGAAGACGGCCGCTACGTCGTCGCCCTCGACAGCGGCGACGAACTGGCGGCGCGAACCGTCGTCCTCGCCACCGGCGCCAGCTACCGCCAGCTGCCGGTCGACGGCTGCGCCGAGCTGAACGGCGCGGGGGTCTTCTACGCGGCGACGCTGGTCGAGGCGCGGATGTGCGGGAGCGGGGCGGTGGCGGTGGTCGGCGGCGGCAACTCGGCCGGCCAGGCGTCGATCTTCCTCTCCGGCACCGCCGAAAAGGTCTTCCTGCTGCTGCGCGGCGGCGACCTCGGCGCCTCGATGTCGCAGTACCTGGTCGACAAGATCGAAGCGATCGAGAACATCGAGGTGCTGCTCCACACCGAGGTGCGCGAGATCCACGGCGACGCCGTCCTCGCCGGGCTGACGGTGGAGGACAAGCGCGCCGGCGAGCGCCGTGACCTCGACGTCGGCGGCCTCTTCATCTTCATCGGCGCCGACCCCTGCACCGAGTGGCTCGACGGCCAGCTGGCCAAGGACGACGACGGCTTCCTGCTCACCGGCGGCGAACTCGACGTCGACCCGATCAACGGCGGCCGCCCGTCGATGCCGCTGGAGACGAGCCTGCCCGGCGTCTTCGCCGTCGGCGACGGCCGCACCGGCTCGATCAAGCGCGTCGCCTCGGCGGTGGGGGAGGGCTCGATGTCGGTGCGCCTGGTCCACCAGTACCTGGCGAGCCAGGCGGCCCTCGGCCGCTCCTAGGTTCTCGGCCGCGCTCGGCGCTGCGGCCCGGCTGGCGCCGCGACTACCCCCGGACGCAGAACGACCCCGAGAGGGTGGGCCCGGGGTCTGCCCGCAGTCGGCGTCGAGTCCGAAGGACGTCGCCACGGAGGTGAAGAACGTCACGTCGAAGGAGGTCCACTACTTGAGACAGATCGCGGCCACCTCAGCGGGGACGGTTCCGCCTGCGTCGCTGACGAAACGCCCACCCACTCCCTTCGTTTCTC
>DAISLG010000265.1:0-2597 GCA_036820565.1 Gaiellaceae bacterium
TTACGGCCCCGATGGGACGGGCGTCTGCCTGGGCCGCAACGGCGCTGTCATCACCGGCAAGGACGCGAGCGCGGCCGCACGCGGCGCGGCGGGCGGCGGCTTCAAGGTCACGATCAGCGGCAAAACGCTGAACATCGCGTTCGGGAAGGACCCGCAGGACGCTGCGGCCATCCGCGATTCGATCGAGTCGGCCGGCGGCAATGCCGCCCTCTACGTGAAGGGGAACGCGGTCCTCTCGTGGGACAACGGGCCGACGGCGGCGGAGCAGAAAATCGTGGACGGCTGCCTGAAGCTCGTCCCGAAGACGCGCTAGGCTAGCCGGAGAGCTCGGAAGCGCGCCCGAACGTGTGCTTGCCCGCCGGGGCTGACGGCTGGAGCATCAGGCCGCGGACGACCGCACGGAAGAGGCCCGGGTCGACGCCGCCGGCCTCGTCGGCCGCCGAGCTGGGCCGGTACGCGTTCGCGGACGACTGCCAGAAGCTCCAGGAGAGCGTCGAGGCGAAGCGCTCCGATGCGTAGTTCGCGTGCGCCAGGCCCGGTTGGTCGACCGGGCCCCACGGCTTGTGGCCGAAGAGGGTCGAGAGCCAGGCGCGGCGCTCGGGGGTCAGCAGGAAGAAGTCGACCTGGTGCGCGTACTCGTGCTGCACCGTCGCCCAGGAGAACGAGCCGGCGTCGAGGACGGCCGGGTCGAGCCAGATGTCGCCCGGGGAGGCCTGGCACGGGCCGGGGACGATGTGGATCCGCACCTCGACGGGTACCGTGGTCCAGTCGAACGAGCTGACGGCGAGGGCCGTCCGTACTTGCTCCTGCTCGCGGGACGTGCCCCCGTCGAGTGCGTAGCGGCCGCCGATCGCCGCGGCACTTGCCGGAAAGACGCAGGCTGCGAGCGTACAAACCAGGGCGATACGCGGCGCAATTCGCATAGTAAAGACATCGAATTGCAGGACAAAGCCGGCGATCCCTCACTCGAGGGTCACTCGCGTGAGGGATTCAGAACCTCAGGCCCAGGCGGCGGCGAGCTTCCGGCGCGTCTCCGCCAGATGCTCGGGCATGACGCGGACGTCCGCGAGAACGGGCATGAAGTTCGTGTCGCCCGCCCAGCGGGGGACGACGTGCTGGTGCACGTGGTCGACGACGCCCGCGCCCGCGATCCGGCCGAGGTTCCAGCCGAGGTTGAAGCCCTCGGGCCCGTACACCTCGCCGAGCGCCTCGAGCGCCTTCGCCGAGAGCGTGTGGATCTCCGCCGCCTCCTCCGCCGAGAGCGCGCCGAAGTCGCCGGCGTGCCGGAACGGGGCGATCATCAGGTGCCCGGAGGAGTAGGGGAACTTGTTCAGGAGGACGAACGCGAGCCCGCCGCGATGGACGACCAGCATCTCCTCGTCGTCCCCGGCCGCCGCCGCGCAGAAGACGCACCCGTCCTGCTCGTCCGCGCCCTGCATGTACTCGAGGCGCCAGGGCGCCCACAGCTGCCTCGTCATGCGACGGCGCGCTGCCGCGCCGGGCGCGCCTCGAGCCGCTCGAGGTACGCCTCGACCCCCGGGAGCCCGCCGGTCAGCTCCATCCGCCGGCCGAAGAAGAGCACCGAGCCGATCGCGACGTCGGCGACGCTGAGCCGGTCGCCGACGAGGAACTCCCGGTCAGCCAGGGCGTCCTCGACCGCCCGGGCCGCGGCCCCGAACGCCTCGACGGCCTTCCCGGCCCGCGCCTCGTCGGTCTCGCGGCTCCGCAGGAGCTCGAGGATCGGCGGCTCGAGCTCGGTCATCGCGAAGAGCGTCCACTGGTAGACGAGGCCGCGCTCGTGCGTGCCGAGGTCGAAGTTGAGCCGGGCGTCCGGGTGCAGGTCGGCGAGCTGGAGCAGGAGCGCCGCCGACTCGAACAGGAAGCGGCCGTCGGTCTCGAGCACGGGCACGCGGCGGAGCGGGTGCCGGCGGGCGTGCTCGTCGGACTTGCGCTCCTCCTTCGCCATCACCTCGAGCTCGTGCCCGCCGCCGATCTCCTCGAGCAGCCAGAGCACCCGGGTCGAGCGGGACCCAGGCAGGTGGTAGAGCCGGGTCACAGCCACTTCTTGTAGCGGAAGAAACCGAGCGAGCCGACGAGCGTCCCGACCATGATCCCGACGATCACCCAGAACATCCAGCGCGTGTCGAAGCCGGGGAAGACCACGTTCATCCCGAAGATTCCGGAGATCAGCGTCAGCGGCAGCAGCACGACGCTGAAGACCGTGAGCACGCGCAGGACGTCGTTCTGGCGGTGCGAGATGACCGACTCGTTCGTGCTCTCGAGCGCCTCGACCACCTCCTTGTAGTTGTCGAGCAGGTCCCAGATCCGCTCGGCCGCGTCGACGATGTCGTCGAAGTAGAGCTCGAGCGCCTCCGGCAGGAACCGCTCGGTATGGCGTTCGAGCAGGCGCAGGGTCGAGCGTTCCGGCTTGATGATCTTCCGGTAGCTGATGATCTCCTGCTTGACGTTCGAGATGTCGCGGACGACCTCCTCGGACCGCCCCTCGAAGACGTCGTCCTCGAGCGAGTCGAGCTTGTGCCCGATCTTGTCGAGGATCGGGAAGCAGTAGTCGAAGAGGTCGTCGAGCACCTCGTACA
>DAISLG010000266.1:0-2594 GCA_036820565.1 Gaiellaceae bacterium
GCGCCGATCCGCCTGAACTGCACCATGATCTTGCCGCCGTACTCGTGCAGCCACTCCCAGACGCGTGCCTCGAATGCCTCGCGGCCGAGGTCGTGGCGGGTCCTGCCCTCGGTCGCCAGGTGCTTCTCGACGGCGTTCTGGGTCGAGATCCCCGCATGGTCGTAGCCCGGCTGGAAGAGGACGTTGTACCCCTGCATCCGCCGCGTACGCACGATCGTGTCCGCGAGCGAGAGCTGGAGCGCGTGGCCGAGGTGCAGGTCGCCGGTCACGTTCGGCGGCGGGTGCGCGATCGCGAAGCTCTCACGCGACGGATCCGGGTCGGCCGCGTAGAGGCCCTCGGCCTCCCACGTCTGCTGCCAGCGCTCCTCGACGCCGCGGGGCTCGTACCGAGTCTCCATCACGGCATCGTATGCAGGCGTCCCGCCTGCCGGATCAGGTCACGCTGCGACTATGCCTCTGAGTATGCCGACCGCTCAGCTGATCGGCAAGCCCATCACGACGACGTCCCACAGCTCGCCGTTCCGGCGGCGGTAGTGCGCCTTCAGGTAGCCCTCCTCCTCGAAGCCGAACTTGCGGTAGAGGGCGATCGCGGCCTCGTTGTGCGGCCAGACCTCGAGTGCGACCTTGTGGACGTCGTGCGCCCTCGCCCAGTCGATCGCGGCGTCCATCAGCGCGGAGCCGACGCCGCGGCCGCGCCACCCGTCCGCGACGAGCATGCCCAGCTCGGCGTGACCGGCCCGTTTCCGCCCGATCCCGAGCTGGCCGACGATCCGGCCGTCGGCCTCGGCGACGAACACGCCCTCCTCGGGGTCGTCCACCATCGCGAGGAATCCCTTCTCCATGCGGGCTCTGTCGATCGGAAGCTCGCCGCCGATCCAGCGGCCCTCGCCGGCAACGGCGGCATAGAGGTCCAGCCACGTCTCGATGTCGGCCGCCGCCGCGGGCCTGACCTCGATCTCACCGGCCGATGGCATACCCCTGCATACCACGTGCGTTCGCGCCCGACTTGAGCAACCCGCTCTCGCGACCGGCGGCGCTCACCCGCCCGAGCGACCACGGATCGGTGACGGTGACGTCGTGGCCGCGCTCGCGCAACTCCTGCACGGTCTGCTCGCCCCAGCGCGACTCGAGCGCGAGCGACAGCGGCTGTGCCGCACGCGGGTAGAACGAGCTCGGGAAGTGATCCGTGTGGAACGACGGCGCGTCGATCGCCGCCTGGAGGTCGTCGCCGAAGACGACGTGGCGCAGGAAGAAGTGCAGCGACCACTGGTCCTGCTGGTCGCCGCCGGGCGTGCCGAAGGCGAGATACGGCTCGCCGTCGCGCAGCGCCAGCGAGGGCGAGAGGGTCGTCCGGGGCCGCCTCCGCGGCGCGAGCGAGGCCGGGAGACCCTCCTCGAGCCAGAACATCTGCGCGCGGGTTCCGAGCGGAAAGCCGAGCTCGCGAACCACCGGAGAGCTCTGCAGCCAGCCGCCGCTCGGCGTCGCGGCGAAGACGTTCCCGAAGCGGTCGGCGACGTCGATGTGAACCGTGTCCCCGCGCGTGGGCTCCCCCGTGCCCAAGTAACCGTCTGGTAGGTGGCGGATCGTCGGTAGCCGGCCGCCGCCGGGTCGCAAATCGGGTGACGCCGTGTCGCCGACCAGCCTACGGCGCTCGTCGTTGTACTCCCGGGAGAGCAGACGGTCGAGTGGCACGTTCACGTCACCGTAGAAGGCCTCGCGGTCGGCGAACGCGAGCTTCGCGCACTCGACCACCGTGTGGACGTACTCGGCATCCGACATTGCCGCGAGCTCGAAGCCATCGAGGAGCGCAAGCTGCTGGAGGAAGACGGGCCCCTGCCCCCACGCCTGCGTCTTGCAGACGGTCAGACCCCGGTAGTCGAAGGTCGCCGGCGGCTCGAAGGTGGCCTGCCACGAGCCGAGATCGTCGGCAGTCAGCAGCGACTCGCCGCCGGTGAGCGCGTCGGCGACGAAGCCCCGGTAGAAGAGGTCGCGCGCCCGCTCGATCTCGTCCGCGCGCGACCCGCCGGCGGACTCTTCCACGATGCGGCCGTAGGTGGCGGCGAGCGCCGGGTTCCGGAAGAGCGTCCCGGGCTGCGGAGCCGGCAGGTAGAGCTCGGCCGACGCGGGCCACTCCCGCAGGAGCTCTGCGACCTTCTCGATCGTGATCGTGATCCCGCGCACGACCGGGTACCCGCCGCCGGCATAGCCGATCGCGAAGCGCATCACGTCGGCGAGCCGCTTCGTCCCGAACTCGCGCAAGAGCAGCATCCAGCCGTCGAACGCGCCCGGCACGCACGCCGCGAGCTCCCCCGTGCCCGGCACCAGCTCGTGACCGAGCTCGTGGAAGCGTTCGATCGTCGCGGCGGCCGGCGAGACCCCCTGCGCGCAGAGCACGAGCGGCTCCCCGCGGTCGACCGCCCAGAAGACGGCGGGCAGGTCGCCGCCCGGCCCGTTCAGGTGGGGCTCGACGACCTGGAGCGTCAACCCTGCGGCGACGGCGGCGTCGAAGGCGTTTCCCCCGTCCTCGAGCACGGCCATGCCGGCCGCCGAGGCGAGCCAGTGCGTCGTCGCGACCATCCCGAAGGTGCCGCGCA
>DAISLG010000267.1:0-2592 GCA_036820565.1 Gaiellaceae bacterium
CTCGAGTCGAAGAAGATCTCGAAGACGAACGCGGTCACCTCGATGCTCGACTACGACATGGGCGAAGGCAACGTCCACGTCGGCCCGTCGGATTACGTGCCGTGGCTGACCGACCGCAAGTGGGCGTTCATCCGGCTCGAGGGCTCGGCCTTCGGCGACGTGCCGCTGAACATCGAGCTGAAGCTCGAGGTGTGGGACTCGCCGAACTCGGCCGGGATCGTGATCGACGCCGTGCGGCTCGCAAAGCTGGCGCTGAACAACGGCGTCGCCGGAGCGCTCGAGGGGCCGAGCGCGTACCTGATGAAGTCGCCGCCGAAGCAGATCGTCGACGACGAGGCGTACGAGTCGTCGGAGCGGTTCATCAAGCAGAACGCACGCAAGACGGCAAAGACGGCCGCGAAGGTCTGACCGGGAAAGCACGCATGCGAGGAGTCGCGGCGCGCGGGACGAAGGGATTCTGTTGCCTTGAAGCTCGGAATCCTTCTCGCCGCCGCCGCGTTCCTCGTCGCCCCGGGCGCGGCGCAGGCCGCCGACCCACGCCTCGCGGCCGTGCAGGTCGCCCTCCGGGCAGAGGGGCTGTACGCCGGCACGATCGACGGCGTCGCCGGCCCACAGACGACCGGCGCGGTGCGCACCTTCCAGCGGCGAGCCGGGCTCGCCGCCGACGGCGTTCCGGGCCCGAAGACGGCGCGCGCGATCGGGCCCGGCCGGCTGCGCGTCGCGGAGCTCCAGTTCCTGCTCGCCTCGCACGGCTTCCCCTCGGGCACGCTCGACGGGGTCCCCGGGACGCACACCGACGCCGCGCTGCGGCGGTTCCAGCGCTGGGCCGGCCTCGCCGCCGACGGCGTCGCGGGGCCGGCGACGATGGCGGCGTTGGGCGCGCCGGCTCCCCGCGCGCCGATCTCGCTCGCGTGGCCGCTGCACGCACGCGTCGGCGACCCGTTCGGCACGCGCGGCGGGCGCTTCCACTCCGGAATCGACCTCGTCGCGCCGTCAGGCACCGGAGTCGCAGCCGCCGGGCCGGGGACGGTGACGTGGGCGGGCTACCTTGCCGGCGGCTGGGGCTTGCTCGTGACGATCGCGCACGGCGGGGGCGTGCGCACGCTCTACGCCCACCTCTCGCGCGTCGACGTCCACGTCGGCGAGCGCGTCCAGGCCGGGTTCCAGGTCGGCCTCGTGGGCGCGACCGGCGACGCGACGGGACCGCACCTCCACTTCGAGCTGCGCGTCCGCGGCGCCGCCGTCGACCCGCTGCCGGCGCTCCGCTAGTAGCTTCTAGGGATGCCCCTGCGCATCTGTCTGGTGACGCCCTTCGCATGGTCGCAGCCGCACGACGTCAACGACCACGTCGCCGGGATCGCGGGCGGGCTGCGCGCCCTGGGCCACTCGGTCACGGTGCTCGCGCCCTCGGCGCGGGCGGCCGACCTGCTCGCAGGGCGCCGCGCGCTCGTCAAGGGGCTCGACGCCGAGGTGATCGCGGTCGGGCCGGCCGTGCAGATCTCACGGCGCAGCCAGATGGGCGTCCCGGTCGGGGTCCGCGCGAACCTCGCGCTGGCGCTCGCGCAGGGACGCTACGACGTCGTCCACGGGTTCGAGCCCGGGCTGCCGAGCATCTCGTACCTCGCATTGCGCGACACCGAGGCGCTCGCCGTCGCGACGTTCCTCTCGCCCGAGCGGCTCGGCTACCCGCCCGGTAAGAGCCAGCGGGAGCGGCTGCTCGCCCGGCTCGACGGCCTGCTCGCGACCTCGCCGCTCGCCGCCGCGGCCGCCGCCGAGCGTTTCCCCGGGGCCTACCGTGTCGTCACCCCGGGCGTCGACACGGAGCTCTTCCACCCCGTCCCCAAGCGCGACACGATCGTCGTCGAGGTCCGCCCCGCGGGCCGGCCCGCCGTCCGCGGCGTGATGCGCACGCTGCGAGAGCTGACCGGCTGGGAGGTCGTCCTGCTGCGGACGAAGCCCTTCACGGGCAGGCCGACGATCCCACGCGACCTGACCGGGCGCGTCCACTCGCGCACGGCGCGCGGCGGCGGCGCCCGGGCGGCCGTGCTGAACGAGGCGGCCATCTTCGTCCCCGCCGTCGACGGGCTCGCGCGCCTGACGCTCGAGGCCAAGGCCGCCGGCGCCGCGATCGCCTCTCCCGCCGGGGTCGCGGAGCAGCCCGAGCTCGCGGCCGCCGCGGTAGCCCGGCTCGCCGAGGCGCCCGAGCTCCGCGAGAAGCTCGGCGCCGGGGGTCGGGCCGACGCGGAGGCGCAGAGCTTCACGCACCTGGCGGGGGAGCTCGACGAGCTCTACACGAGCCTGGGCGGGCGCCGCCGCACCCCCCGGCGCGACTCCGATCCGCTCGCGGACCGCGACTGGATCGTCTGCGACCTGCACATGCACACCTCGTGGTCGCACGACTGCGCGATCGAGCCAGCCGAGCTCGTCGCCCACGCGGAGGAGCAAGGCCTCGGCGCGATCGCGGTCACGGACCACAACCTCTTCGGCGGCGCGCTCGAGGTGGCGGAGCTCGCCCGCGGCCGCGACCTGATCGTGATCCCCGGCGAGGAGGTGAAGACCGACGGCCAGGGCGAGGTGATCGGCCTCTTCCTC
>DAISLG010000268.1:0-2585 GCA_036820565.1 Gaiellaceae bacterium
GGCGCCGCGGCCGACGTGGCCACGATCGCCGACGCGCTCGGGATCGAGCGGTTCGCGGTCTGGGGCGTCTCCGGCGGCGGGCCGCACGCGCTCGCGTGCGCGGCGCTCCTGCCCGAGCGCGTCGCCGCCGCCGCGAGCCTCGCGGGCGTCGCGCCCTTCGAGGCGGAGGGGCTCGACTGGCTCGCCGGGATGGGCGAGTCGAACATCGAGGAGTTCGAGACGGTGCTCCGCGGACGCGAGGCGCTGGCACCGCTGCTCGAGGCCGAGGCGCGGGCGTACGTCTCGTCCGACCGCGAGGCCCGGCTGGAGGCGCTGCGGAGCCTCCTCAGCCCCGTCGACGCCGACGCCTTCAGCGGCGACCTCGGCGACTACTTCTTCGAGAGCGCGAAGACCGCGTTCGCGCATGGCGCCGAAGGCTGGATCGACGACGACCTCGCGTTCGCAGAGCCGTGGGGCTTCGACGTCGCCGAGATCCGCGTTCCCGTGCTGGTCTGGCAGGGACGCGAGGACCGCTTCGTCCCGTACACGCACGGCGAGTGGCTCGCGGCGCACATCCCCGGCGCCGAGGCCCGGCTGGCCGAAGAGGACGGCCACCTGACGCTCCTCACCGAGCGGATTCGCGACGTGCACGAATGGCTGCTCGAGCGGCTGTAGCGCGCGCGATCAGGGCCGATTAGTCTCCTTGCGCCGTCAGCCGAGGAGCGCGAACGACCAGGACTCATGACCCCGAGTTGCTCCTGACGAGCGTCCCGTTCTTCCAGGCGCTCGCGCGGGTGGACGTCGCGAGACTGGTCGGAGCGCTGGAGCAGGTCGACGTCGAGGCCGGCACGACGATTTTCGCCGCCGACGATCAGGCCAACGCGCTCTATCTCGTCGCGGACGGCCGCCTCTCGGTCTCGCTCGACGGCGCGGTCGTGACGGAGATCGAGGCGCCGGGTCACTTCGGCGAGCTCGGCCTTCTGCTCCGCCGCCGCACGGCCTCCGTCGAGGCCCTGACGCGCGCCACGCTCTGGCGCCTCCCGAAGGAGCGGTTCGAGCAGATCGTCCGCGAGCGACCCGAGATCGGCCTCTCCGCAGCCCGCTCGCTCGCGGCTCTCCTCGACCGTCGCTCCCGGGAGCGGGTCGGCGCTCCGGTCGACGAACGCGTCGACGCGGCCGAGAGCCCTTCGCCGCGATCGCGGGCGGGCCGCCCCTTTCTCCGGCTCGCCCTGGCCGCGGCCGTGCCGGTCGTCCTCTGGCGGCTTCCGGCGCCGCACGGGCTCACGCGCGACGGGTTGCACGTGGGCCTGATCGTCCTCGGCGCCGCGGTCGCCTGGCTGCTCGAGGCCGTTCCCGATTTCGCGGTCGCGCTCTTGATGGCCTCTGCCTGGGGAATCGCAGGGCTCGCATCGCCCGCGACCGCGCTCGGGGGGTTCGCGAGCTCGGCCTGGATCGTCGCGGTCGGGGGAGTCGGCATCGCGGCAGCGATGGCGCGGTCGGGCCTGCTCTTCCGGATCGCGCTGCTGTTCCTGCGGACCTTCCCGCCCACGCGGGTCGGGCAGACGCTGGCGCTCTTGATCGGGGGCGCGGTGGTCACGCCGCTCGTGCCGCTGGGGCTCGCACGTGTCGCCGCCATCGCGCCCGTCACGCGCGAGCTCGGTCTCGCCGTCGACCCGCACGGGCGCGGACGGGCCCGCACGGGACTCGGCCTGGCGGGGCTGATCGGCTACAGCTCGTTCAGCAGCATCTTCCTGAGCGGCCTCGCGATGAACTTCGTCGTCGTGGGGCTGCTCCCGGCGCACGACCGCCGCCGTTTCGATTGGCTGACGTGGCTCTACGCGGCCGCACCCGTCGGCCTGATCGTCCTCGCAGGGGCCGCAGCACTGCTCGTCTTCGGGTATCGCTCCGACGGAGACACGCGTGTGGACGCCGACTCGCTTCGGCGTCAGCGGCGCGCACTCGGCCGCGCCTCGCGACCCGAGCTGGCGGCTCTGGCGGGGGTCGCGGTGCTCCTCGGCGGGTTGGTTCTCCAACCGGCGGTCGACATCGACACGACCTGGTTCGCGCTCGCCGCGCTCGCGGTCGTGGTGTCGGGCGGCGCGCTCGACACGCTCTCGTTTCGCACCGGGATCGACTGGGGGTTTCTCGTCCTATTCGGAATCCTGCTCGGCGCGGCACCCGTTCTGCGCGCCACGCGGGCAGACGCATGGGTCGCCGACGAGCTCGTGCGCGTCATGCGGCCCGCCGGCTCTCCGGGCCTGGTGCTGATCGCGCTGGCGACAATTGTCGTCCTCGTGCGAATCGTGCTCCCGTGGATCCCCGCCACGCTCCTGCTCGCCGTCGCGCTTGTGCCTGCGGCGCCCCGCCTGGGCCTGAACCCGTGGGTCGTCGGCTTCGTCGTGCTCGTCGCGGCGAACACGTGGCTGTTGCCGCGCCAGAGCGAGCTGTACCGGGTCGCCCGCGAGGGGACGCGCGGTGAGCTGTTCGACGACCGCGACGCTTTCCGCGCAGGGCTCGCGATGACGTTGCTGACGCTGGTCGCGATCGCTGCCGCCGTTCCGTACTGGGATGCAATCGGCGTGTTGAGGCCCTAGAGCTCGTTCCAG
>DAISLG010000269.1:0-2562 GCA_036820565.1 Gaiellaceae bacterium
TCGCGCCGCCGAACGCGCCCTTGTAGCCGCGCGCCATCTTCCAGGCGACCTGCGGGCCGGTCCACGCCTCGGTCACGGTCCCGCGCTCGTCGTCGACCTTGCCGGTCGCGACCTCGCCGGCCTTGCCTGACCAGACCTTGAGCGTCCAGCTTCCGCCCTTGAACGTCGCCTCGGTCTGCGGCTTCGGCGGGTAGCGATCGAGCCAGGCCTCCACCTTCGGATCGGCGAGGAAGAGCGCGAGCGCCTTGCCCTCGGCGAGCCTCGGCTTGCCGGGCACCGGCGCGTACGGCGTCTCGATCAGGCGGCCCTTCGCGTCGTAGACGGGCTGCGTCGAAGGCCCGGCGAGCGCGGCCGGCGCGACGACGAGCGCCGCGAGGAGGGCCGCTAGCGCCTTCGGAAGGACCAGAGCTTGTTTCCGACGAAGTTGAGCGGCGTCACGAGCACGATCGCGATCGCCTGCGAGACGATCTTGCCGAGCCCGAAGCCGTCGAGGAAGACGAACAGCCAGACCTGGTTGACGAGGAACGCGGCGACGGAGACGGCGAGGAAGCGCGCGCCCTGGTGGGCGAAGCGGCCCTTCTCGCGCGCGAAGGTCCAGTGACGGTTCCACCAGTAGTTGCTCGCCGCCGAGACCACGAACGAGATCGCCGCGGCGACGTGCGCGCCGAGTCCGAGCAGGGCCGTGTAGACACCGAGGTTGATCGCATAGCCGCTCGCCCCGACGACGCCGAACTTGGCGAGCTGGACCCAGTTGCCGGGGCGCCGCAGGGCGCGCGAGAAGCGCGCAGGGTCGAGGGCCGGGGTCCGTTCCACGCGGGGCGAGGGTATCTCAGGCGGCGGCGTCGGAGCCGATCGTGACGCCGTCGCCGAGCGGAACGCGGCTCGCGCCGGAGCCGTCGTCGACTAGCAGCGCCTCGATCGCACCGCCGTCGCCGAGGACGACGTCGGCGCAGCGCCCGACGCGCACGCCCGCGCGATCGACCGCGAG
Organism: Gaiellaceae bacterium; assembly: GCA_036820565.1. Classification (GTDB taxonomy): domain Bacteria; phylum Actinomycetota; class Thermoleophilia; order Gaiellales; family Gaiellaceae; genus DAISLG01. The sequence goes on from DAISLG010000269.1 coordinate 989, forward strand.
GCCGCGGAGCGAGCGAAGCGTCGTGCCCCGCTCCCGGTAGAAGGCGAGCTCGGGCTCCTCGAGCAGGATCAGCGCGGAGTGGACGGCGATCTCGCCGGGCCCGAGGTTGGCCGTCGCGAGCGGCAGGAAGCGGTGGACGTCGTCCCCGCAGCGGACCTCGAGCCCGATCGCGCGCTCCGCGTCCAGGTCGAGGATCACGTCCGTCGGCGTACCCAGCTGGATCCCGTGCAGGCGCACGGGCAGGCGGAGCAGCTCGTCACCCGTCAAACCCCCCATCGCCGCCGGATATGCCCGCGTCAGGCGGGGCCGAATCCTTCGCTGCCGAGCAGCGGGACGAAGCGGCACGGCACCGAGCGGACGACCGCGGGCCCCTCCGGGCTGCGAACGACGAGCTCGAGCCGCTGGCCGGCGCGGGACCCGACCGGGAGGACGATGCGGCCGCGGAGCACGAGCTGGTCGTAGAGCGGGGGCGGCACCGCCGGGGCGGCCGCGGCGACCGCGATCGCGTCGAACGGGCACTCGTCGGGAAGGCCCAGCGTGCCGTCGCCGAGGTGGACCTGGACGCGCCCGTAGCCCGCGGCGTCAAGGTTCTCCCGCGCCCGCTCCGCGAGCTCGGGGATCCGCTCGATCGAGTGCACCTCGTCCGCGAGCTCCGCCAGGACGGCGGCCTGGTAGCCCGACCCGGTGCCGACGTCGAGCACGCGCTCGCGACCCGTGAGCGAGAGCAACTCGCAGATCCGGGCGACCATGTACGGCTGCGAGATCGTCTGGCCCGCCTCCAGCGGCAAGGCCGCGTCGTCGTAGGCCGCGCGCCTGTAGGCGGGCGGGACGAAGAGGTCGCGCGGGACGCGCTCCATCGCGGCGAGGACGCGCTCGTTCGCGATCCCGCGGTCGCGGAGCTGCCGCTCGACCCAGCTACGCGACATGGGCCAGCCCGATCCCGAAGTGCGCGAGCACCGCGTCCTTGATCCCGGTGATGCTCCCCGGCGGGTCGATGCCGACGCCGAGCATCGGGACGACGGAGTCGCCGGCGGCGAGCGAGCCGTGGCTGCCGCCGCCGAGGTGGTGCCGGCCGGCGAGGTCAGCGAACTCCCAGCCGCCTGCCGCCGAGAGGAGCACCTCGCCGGAGTTCGGGTTCGCGAGCGCGGCGGCCGCGCGCTCCCTCCCCTCGGGGTAGTCGTCGAGGAAGTCGGCGCTCTCCTCGCCGCGGCGCCGCGCGACGACCTCGCCGTCTTCGAGGAAGAGCGCGAGGTCGACCCCGGGCTCGTCGTCGAGCTGCGCTGCCAGCGCGCGCGGGTCGTCGCCGTAGATCATCCCCGCGCGGTTCGACGCCGTCACGCGGCCGCCGTCGACGCGGAGGTGCGCGAGCTCGTCGACGCGGGTCTGGCCGTGATCCGAGCAGAGAAGCACGTCGTAGCGCTCGAGAAACTCGTCCCAGCCGCCGGCCGCGTCCAGCAGAGCGGCGACCGCGTTGTCGGCCTGGACGAGCGCCTCCGCCGCCGAGCCCGGGCCGAGCGCATGCGAGGCGTAGTCGTAGTCGGCCAGGTAGTAGACGAGGAAGTCGAAGCCGTCGC
>DAISLG010000270.1:0-2547 GCA_036820565.1 Gaiellaceae bacterium
AAAAACCCTGGAAAACTCGCCAATATCTTGACGCTTGCGCGGGTCGCGGGAGTTGTTATCATCCCGCGCCATGGCGCCGCCCCAGACCCAGGCCCAGGCTCCCGTCCGTTCTCTCGACCAGAGAATGGAGGCGCTCAAGCGGGCCAACGACATCAGGGTCCGGCGGGCGCAGCTGAAGAAGCATCTGAAGGCCGGGTCGGTCGACATCGAGGAGATCCTCGGCGACCCGCCCGCCTACGTCGAGACGGCGAAGGTCTTCGACATGCTCATGGCAGTGCCGAAGTTCGGGCGTGTCAAGGCGGCGCGGTTCCTGAACCAGTGCCGGATCAGCCAGTCGAAGACCGTCGGCGGCCTGTCGGAGCGGCAGCGCACGGAGCTGATCGGCCTTTTCCACCGTTAGGCCCCGGCTCCCGGTCTTCGTCGTGACCGGGCCGTCGGGTGCCGGCAAGGGGACGATGGTGAAGGCGCTGCTCGCCCGCGTCCCGACCCTCAAGCTCGCCGTCTCCGCGACGACGCGCGACCGCCGCCCCGGCGAGGAGGACGGCCGCGAGTACTGGTTCCTCTCCGACGAGGAGTTCCAGCGCCGGATCGACGCCGATGACTTCCTCGAGTGGGTCGACTATGTCGGCCACCGCTACGGGACACTGATCTCGGAGACCGACCGGATCAACGACCTCGGGCGCGCGCCCGTGCTCGAGCTCGAGCTCCAGGGCTCGCTCAAGGTGCGTGACCGGATCTCCGGCAGCGTCACGATCTTCATCAACGCCCCGCTCGAGGAGCTCGAGCGCCGGCTGCGCGAGCGGGCGACCGAGAGCGCGGGGGAGATCGGCGAGCGGATCGCCGTCGCGCGGGAGCAGCAGAAGCTCGCCGGCGAGTTCGATCACGTCGTCCAGAACGACGACCGCGAGCGGGCCGCGAGCGAGGTCGTGGGAATCGTCCAGCGGGAACTGAACGGCGCAGCTACCATGACCCGCACATGATCCATCCTCGCCTCGACCAGCTGCTCGAAAACGTCGACTCGCGCTATGCGCTCGTGATCGTTGCCGCGAAGCGTGCTCGGCAGATCAACAACTACCACCACCAGCTCGGGGAGGGCCTCGGTTTCGACGACGCCCCGCCGCCGCTCGTGGAGTCGCGCTCGAAGAACTACCTGACGATGTCCCTGGAGGAGATCTCCGAGGGCAAGATCAAGTACGAGTACCGCAAGTAGTCCTCGTCCAGGGGGCCGCGCGGATGGCTCGAATCCTTCAAGGCGTCACCGGTGGAATCGCGGCCTACAAGGCTGCCGAGCTCACGCGGCTGCTCGTCAAGGCCGGGCACGAGGTCGTTCCGATCCTCACGCCCGGCGCCACCCGCTTTGTAACTGAAGATACGTTCAACGCGCTCGCGCGCCGTCCCTCCGGCGAGGATCTCTACCCGCACCTGACCCGGGGCGATCTGCTCGTCGTCGCGCCGCTGACCGCGAACACGCTCGCGAAGCTGGCACACGGCCTCGCCGACAACGTCCTCACCGAGGCGGCGCTCGCGCACCGCGGGCCGGTGCTCGTCGCGCCCGCGATGAACCCGCGCATGTGGGCGCACGCGGCGACCCGCGCCAACGTCGAGGCGCTCGCGGCGCGCGGCGTCGAGCTCGTCGGGCCCGACGAGGGCGAGCTGGCCGAGGGCGAGTGGGGGGTGGGCCGCATGGCCGAGCCTGGGGAGATCTTCGCGCGCTGCCAGGACCTGCTCCGGGTCGGCGAGTTGCGCGGGAAGCGCGTCGTCGTCTCCGCCGGCGGCACCCGGGAGGCCGTCGACTCGGTGCGCTTCGTCGGCAACCGCTCGTCCGGCCGGATGGGTGTCGCGCTCGCCGCCGAGGCCGCGCGCCGCGGCGCCGATGTCACGTTGCTCGCCGCCAATCTCGCCGTACCCGTTCCGGCCGGGGTCGAGGTGATCCCGACCCCGACCGCCCAGTCGATGCTCGACGCGGCGCTCGCGCTCGCAGACGCGGACCTGATCGTGATGGCGGCGGCCGTCGCCGACTACCGCGCGATCGAGCCGCTCGCGGTCAAGCGGCCGAAGGGCGACGGTAGCTGGACGGTCGAGCTCGAGCCGACCGCGGACATCCTCCAGGTGCTCGGCGAGCGGCGCCGCCCTGGCCAGGTGCTCGTGGCGTTCGGCGCCGAGCACGGTGAGGAGGGGCTCGAGCGGAAACGCGGGATGCTCGCGCGCAAGAACGTCGATCTCGTCGTCTACAACGACGTCGGTCGCTCCGACATCGGCTTCGACGCCGCCGAGAACGAGGTCGTGATCGTCTCGACCCGCGGCGAGAAGACGGTTGCGAAGGCGTCGAAGGATGAGATCGCCGCGGCGATCCTCGACGAGGTCACCCCGCTCCTCGACGAGCTTTGACCGACGCCTACGATCTCTACCAGCAGGGCCGCGACCTCCTCGTGAAGGGGATGGCAGCGCAGGCGACCGTGCCGTTCGAGAAGGCGAAGCGCCTCGAGCCGGGCAAGGCCTCGATCCGCGAGTCGCTCGGCATCGCGTACTTCCGCATCCAGCGCTACG
>DAISLG010000271.1:0-2527 GCA_036820565.1 Gaiellaceae bacterium
GTGCAGCACGACCTCGTCGATCCCAGCGTCGCGCAGCGCCAGCGAGAGCGGCGCCGACTTGATGAACTGCGGTCGGTTGCCCACGACCGAGAGGACCCTCATCGCCGCCTCAGCCTACGCGCCGTTCGCGCTGCCGGCTGCGCTCACGCTCGGCGCCGTCGGCCTGACGGCTGCGATCAACGGCGGCTACTTTCCGACGGACTGGGGCTGGCCGGCGCTCGCGTTCCTCCTGGTCACGATGTTCGCCGTCTTTGTTCGCGAGCGGTTCGCGCTCGGCCGGCTCGAGGTCTCGGCGCTTGCAGCGGTCGCGGCTTTCGCGCTGTGGACGTTGCTCTCCGTGCTCTGGTCGCCGAGCGCGACCGAGCCCGTCCTGTCGCTCGAGCGGACGCTCGTCTACGTCGCGTTCCTGCCGGCCGTCTTCTTGGTCACGTCGCGCCGCTCGGCGGCGATGCTGCCTGCCGGAGTTCTCGCAGCCGCGACAGCGGTGTGCGCGTACGCGCTTGCCACGAGGATCCTCCCAGGCCGGCTCGAGACCTTTCCGCCGCCGGACGGGTATCAGCTCAGCGAGCCGATCGGCTACTGGAACGGGCTCGGAATCCTCGCGGTGATGGGGACGCTCGTGGCCGTCGGCGTCGCTGCGGGCTCGTTCGCGCGACCCGCTCGCGCGCTCGCAGCCGGATCGCTGCCGATCCTGCTCACGTCGCTCTATCTCACGTTCAGCCGCGGCTCGTGGATTGCGCTCGCTGCAGGGCTCGCCGTTGCCCTCGCCGTCGAGCGGCTGCGGTTGCGCTTCCTCGGCGTGGGCGCCGCGTCGCTTGCGGCTGCCGTGATCGCGGTCGTGTTCACGACGCGCTTGCACGCGCTGAACCGCGCCGGCGCCTCGCTTGGGGCCGCCTCGTCGGCGGGACACCGCCTCGCGGCTGGGCTGGCCGTCTGCGCCGCGGCTTCCGTCGCGGTGGGGTGGGCGCTGACGACGGCGGAGCAACGCGTTCGTCTCGGGGCGCGGACGCGTCGTGTGCTCGCCGCCGGGATCGCAGGCGCCGTCGTGCTGGCGGTGATCGGAGTCCTCGTCCGCACGGGAGGCCCCGTGGGGCTCGTCGACAGGGCATCGCGGTCGTTTCGCGCGCCGCTGCCCGCGACCGGCGGCGACCTCAACCGGCGGCTCGTCAGCCTGTCCGGCAACGGACGAAGCGAATACTGGCGCGTCGCGTGGAAGGAGGTCGCTTCCCATCCGTTTCTCGGCGGTGGAGCCGGCAGCTACGAGCGCTTCTGGCACCGGGAGCGCCGCACCACGTACGAAAGCCGGAACGCGCACAACCTCTATCTCGAGACGCTCGCCGAGCTCGGGCCGATCGGGCTCGCGCTGCTCGCCGCCGCTCTCGGGGTGCCTTTCGTCGCGCTCCTGCGCGCACGCGGTCGTCCGGCGACGACCGCGGCGATCGCGGCCTACACCGCATTCGTCGTCCATGCGGCGGTCGACTGGGACTGGCAGATCCTGACCGTCAGTCTGGCGGCGCTCGCCTGCGCCGCCGCCGTGCTCGTTTCGGCTCGGGCGGAGGGCGCTGCGGCGACCGTCTCGGGCCGCCGCCGCACAGCGGCGCTGGTGCTCCTCGTACCGCTGGCCGCGTTCGCGATCGTCGCCGAGGTCGGAAACAGTGCGCTCGCCCGGAGCGTCTCCGCAGCGAACCGGGAGCAGCCGACACTCGCGGAGCGCCTCGCCCGCCGCGCGCACCGCTGGGCGCCCTGGTCGGCTCAGCCGTGGCAGCGGCTCGGCGAGGCGCAGCTCGCGGCCGGGGACCCCGGCAGCGCGCGACGAAGCTTCGACAACGGGGTCCAGCTCGACCGGACCGACTGGAGTCTCTGGTACGACCTGGCGGAGGCAAGCACGGGCCCCGCCCGCGCGGCGGCCCTTGCCCAGGCCTCGAGGCTCAATCCGCTGAGCCCCGAGGTCGCCGCTCTCCGCGGCGGCGGTTGATCCCGCGAGCAGACCGCAAGTTTTCGCGCGCCTGCGCGTCCCCTACCTGTAAGGTCCCCGCAAGCGATCGAGGAGGGAGACTCGTGGCCGAAAAAGGACGTTTCCAAAGCCAGCGCAGCAGGACGATCCTCGGCCTCGTCGTCGTAGCGATCTCGCTGACCGTCACGGCGGCGCTTGCCGGAATCGGCTTCGCTCGGTCCTCGATCAGCGCCGGGCAGCACCAGTACGGAAAGGTGACGATCTGTCACCACACGCACTCGAAGAAGAATCCGACCGTCACGATCACGATCTCCCGGAACGCGTTGCCTGCGCACCTGGCACACGGCGACACCATCGGCCCCTGCTCCAGCCCCGGGAAGGGGAAGGGCAAGGGCAAGGACAACGGCAAGGGCCAGGGGAACTCCGGTACGCCCTCGCAGGGCCAGACCACCAGCCCCGGGCAGGATCAGGGGAACAACGGTCAGGGCGGAGACCACGGCAAGCCGAGCGACCCGCCCGGCAACGGAGGTGGCGGGAACGGACACGGCAAGGGTCACGGCAAGTAACCGCCGC
>DAISLG010000272.1:0-2525 GCA_036820565.1 Gaiellaceae bacterium
CGGACGAGCACGACCGAGTGCTCCTGGAGGTTGTGGCCCTCGCCGGGGATGTAGGTCGTGACCTCGGCCGCGTTCGTCAGACGGACGCGGGCCACCTTCCGGAGCGCCGAGTTCGGCTTCTTCGGCGTGAACGTCATCACGCGCGTGCAGACGCCGCGCCTCTGCGGCGCGCCGGCGAGCGCAGGAGTCTTCGCCTTGGCCTTCTTGGCACGGCGCGGCTTCCTGATCAACTGATTGACGGTCGGCATGAGCTCCAGAGGTCGGGTGCTTACACAACAAAGGCCGGCGGGGGACGAGCCCCTGCCAACCGGACAGCGAAGGGTAGCCGAGGTCCGACGTCCCGTCAAACCGGGAACCGTCCCGAAAAACCCGTTACAGAGCGAGGAACGGCAGGTAGTCGACCAGGTCGATCGCGGCGACCGTCGGCAGCTGATCGTGGGCGCAATCCATCCGCTTGAGCACGGAGTCCTGCCGCTTCGCCGTCCAGGCCCGGTAGGCGTCGTTTCGGGCGAATTCCTGGAGAGCGACCCGGATCGCGCCCTGCGCCACGCCGAGCGGGAGCTCGCCCAGCGGGACGGCGTCGCCGACCGCCCGGACCGTGAACGTACCCTCGAGCGTGCGCATCTTCTGCCGCTTGCCGTCCGCGAGCTTGAACACCTGATCCGGGGCGACCGACGCGAGCGCGACGCCCGTCTTGCGCCTCCCGAGCCAGGTCGGCGCCGGCGTCGCCTCGACGATCCGGGTCGGCACGTCCCTGTAGGTCTCGTAGTAGGCGTCGATGTGCGCGGCGGACGGCGTCCCGATGGGCAGCTTCGCCATCACCCGGCCGCGCCGCAGCTCGTCGGCGATCACGCCGCGCGCGACGGCGACGGTGGCGTGGGCTCGCGCGAGCGCGGCGAGGTAGGCGGAGCGGCTGCCGGCGAAGCGGAACGCGATCAGCGAGCGCTCGGCCGCGAGCACGTCGGCGGTCGGGATCTCGACCTCCTCGCTCTCGGCGGTGCGCTGGAGCAGCGCCGTGATCGCGACGTCCCGGTCACCGGTGACGTGCGAGATGTCGACGACGTCGTTCGCCTTCAGCTGCGCGGAGCCGAGCCGGCAGACGACGCCGCGCGGCAGGTCGATCTGGCCCTCGGTCAGCGACGCCTCGAACTGCGGGCCGGCCTTCGCCGGGGCGTCGCAGAGGCTGTGGTCGCGCGTCCAGAGGTAGACGCAGGCGGCGGTCTCCTTGTCGGGGTCGACGCCGGCGGCGCTCCACGTCCCCCACCCCCACGACCAGATCGTGGCGACCTTGAGCTCGGCGGCGACCTCCTTCGCGGCGAGCGCCTCCCACTTGACGACGCGGTACCAGTCGGTCGCCGGCTCGAGTCGCTCGCGGCCGCCGGCGCCCGGCGTCGACTGGAAGCCGAGCATCAGCCCGATGCGCGACGAGGGCACGCCGATCGCCAGCAGGTCGGAGACGCGCGTGCGCAGGGTCGTGCGGACGCGGCGGCTGCCGAGCTGCGGGCCCTGCTTGAAGACGGACGGTCCGGAGAAGTAGACCTCGGGCACGAGGTCGGCGACCTTCGACGCCTGGCGCCACCACTCCGCCGCGTCGCCGCCGGTGTACGGGGCGCTCGACATCAGCAGGAACGGGCGCGCGCCGTTCGCGGCGAGCCGCTGCATGAACGCGAGCACGTTCGCGCGGTACTGGGCGTTCGTCGGCGACCAGGGCGTGACGGTGCTCGCGCCGAACAGCTCGTTCAGCGCGATCAGCGGCTTGTCGCAGGCCGACGACTCCGCGGCGCGCTTGAACAGCGCGTCGGCGGCGTCCTGCACCTTCTCGGGCGCGACCGGGTCGGACGGCGTGCCGAGCCGGTTGCGGAGGTAGAGGTCGAAGTAGACCGTGCGGGCACCGGCCGCGCGGAGCTGAGGCGGCACGATGAAGTTCGAGGCGGCGAGGTTCAGGCCCGGCCGCTTGAAGATCGTCGACCAGAACGGCACCGACCCGTCGCCGAAGTCGATCCAGGTCGGCTGCGCGTCCGGGATCCCGCACTGCCCCGTCGGCAGCCCCTCCGAGGGGCGCGGCGAGACGGCGAGCGCGCAGGCGCACGCCAGAGCGATGACGGCGAGCAGCTTCTTCAAAACGACCCCGGACTGTGTAGCAGACGTCGTGGGGTCCGGGTTCGCCGGGCCCCACGACATGCTGCTTCTTCGCTAGTCGCCGTCGACGGGCGAGTCGACCTCGGGTGTCTCGGCGGCCTCGCCCGCCTCGGTCGGCGTCTCGCCGTTCTCCGGCGCGCCGCCGAAATCGATCCCGAGCGAGCCGAAGTCGATCGCGGAGCCGCCGTCGGTGCCGATCTCCTCGAGCGCCGCGAGCAGCGCCTGCCGCTCGTAGTCGCCCGCGGGCTGCATCGCCCCGTCGGTCGGCGCGATGTCGATCTGGCGGTACCGCTTGAGGCCGGTCGCCGCCGGGATCAGCTTGCCGATGATGACGTTCTCCTTCAGGCCCAGCAGCCGGTCGACCTTGCCCTCGATCGACGCGTCCG
>DAISLG010000273.1:0-2508 GCA_036820565.1 Gaiellaceae bacterium
TACGTCGGCGCGGGCGTGCTCGCCTCGGCGCTCTGCATGGACAAGGACGTGTTCAAGTCGGTCCTCCGCGACCATGGCATCCCGGTCACGCGCAACGTCACGCTGCGCCAGGGGGATGCCGTCGAGAACCCGTTCGGCTACCCGGTCTTCGTCAAGCCCGCGCGGCTCGGCTCGTCGATCGGGATCTCGAAGGCGCACGACGCGGACGAGCTCGCCGAGGCGGTGCTGCTCGCGTTCCGCCACGACGAGAAGGTGCTCGTCGAGGAGTTCGTCTCGGGGATCGAGGTCGAGTGCGGCGTCCTCGGCAACCGGTCGCCGCAGGCCTCGCTCGTCGGGGAGATCGTCGCGCACGCCGAATGGTACGACTACTCGGCCAAGTACGACGAGGGCGGGATGGATCTGATCGTCCCCGCCGGGATCACCGAGGAGCAGGCCGCCCAGGTCCAGGAGCTCTCCGTCAGGGCCTTCGTCGCCACGGACTGCGATGGCATGGCCCGCGCCGACTGCTTCGTCCGCGACGACGGCGTCGTGCTGGTCAACGAGCTGAACACGATTCCGGGCTTCACCCCGACGAGCGTCTACGCGAAGCTGTTCGCGGCCTCCGGGATCCCGTACGCCGAGCTGATCGACCGGCTGATCCAGCTCGCCCTCGAGCGGCACGAGCGCCGCTCGAACCTCGACTTCTAGGACTCCCTCCTAGGACGCGAGCACCTCGTTGACGTGCGCGGCGTCGTAGCCGCCCCCGAGCCGGGTGATCCACATTTCGAAGAAGCGCGCGCGCGCGTCCCGCAGGACGAACTGCGTCCGTTCCGCGACCGTCTGCGACGCGGAGACATCGTGCCACGGGCCGTGCGGGCTCGACCCCGCACGGACGACCGCCTGGAAGCCTGGGGTGTCCGTGACGACGCCGAGCCGCTCGATCTGCGCGATCCGCCCCGCGTCGAGGACGAGGCCGACGCCCTGCTTGCCGAGGACGCCGCCGTTGTAGTGCTCCGTCGTCCAGTACGAGCCCGGGTCCCTGTCGGTCGCCTTGGGTGCGTCGGCGTCGTGCTCCACCTTGTTGGATCCGAACGGGTCGAACGCGGTCGTGCCGGCGAGGTGCACGGGCGCCCTCGGCGCGACGTGCTTCGCCTGCTTCTTGCCGCCTTGGACGAGGAACGCGACGGCGACCGCGGCGAGCAACGCCGCCGCCAGCACGAGGAGCGCGATCGGCCAGGGGCTCCCGCGCTGCGCCCGCGGTCGGGCGACGACGGGCGCGCGGACGACCGTCTCGTGGCCGCCGGTCGGCGCGCCGACCTCCTCGAGGCAGGCCGAGAGCTCACGGCAGAAGTCGTCCATCGAGGCGTAGCGGTCGCCGGGGTCCTTCGCCATCGCGCGCACGACCGCGGCGTCGAGCCTGGGCGAGACGTCGCCGCGCCGGTCGCGGACGCTCGGCGGCGGCTCGTTGATGTGGCGCATCGCGACCGCGACGAAGTTCTCGCCCGGGAACGGCACCTCGCCGGTCAGCAGCTCGTAGATGACGACGCCGAGCGAGTAGACGTCGGTCTGCGCATCGACGCTCAGCCCCTGCGCCTGCTCGGGCGCGATGTAGTCGCTCGTCCCGAGCACGGTGCCGGTCTGCGTCAGCCCGTGCTTGACGTCGATCGACCGCGCGATCCCGAAGTCGGTCACCTTCGCCTGGCCCTCGCCGTTCAGCAGCACGTTCTGCGGCTTCACGTCACGGTGGACGAGCCCCTGCTGGTGGGCGAACGAGAGGCCGCGCGCGACCTGGAGCGCGAGCGGCAGCGCCGTCTCGACCGGCAGCGGCCCACTGCGCTCGGCGAACGCCTTCAGGTTCTCGCCGTCGATGTACTCGAAGACGATGAACTGGCTGCCGTCCTCCTCGCCGCGGTCGATCACGGTGACGATGTTGGGGTGCGACAGCCCCGCGACCGAGCGGGCCTCGCGGCGGAAGCGCTCGACGTACTCGGGGTCCTCCCGGTAGTGCTGGTGCAGGATCTTGAGCGCGACCTTGCGCTCGAGCAGCCGGTCGTGCGCGCGGTACACGCTCGACATGCCGCCGGTGCCGACGAGCTCCTCGAGCTCGTACCGGTCGTCTACGACTTTCTCGTCAGTCATCGTGTGGGAGGTTCCCACGCGCGCGCTGCGCTAACCGAGGGCGTGCGCGAGCGCGTCCTCCCAGACACCGAGCGCCTCGTCCAGCTCCGCGTCGGTGATCACGAGCGGACAGAGCACGCGGATGCAGTTGCCGTGGACGCCGGCCTTCAGCAGCAGCAGGCCGCGCGCCGACGCGGCGCCGACGACGGCCGACGCCAGCTCGGGGGCCGGTGTCTTCAGCAGGCGGTCGGAGACGAGCTCGATCGCGAGCATCGCGCCGAGCCCGCGCACGTCGCCGATCGCGGCGAAGCGCTCCTGCCACGCGAGCATGCGCGCACGTATCGTCTCGCCGATCTGCACCGAGCGGCCGCAGAGATCCTCGTCCTCGATCACGTCGAGCACGGCGAGGGC
>DAISLG010000274.1:0-2506 GCA_036820565.1 Gaiellaceae bacterium
AGCTACACTTCGCCGCCGTCATGTCGAAGATCTGCTCAGTGTGCGGCAAGAAGCCGTCGTTCGGGAACAACCGGAGCCACTCGATGGTGGCGACCAAGCGTCGCTTCAACCCGAACCTCCAGCGGATCCGCGTGCTCGTGAACGGGGTCGCCAAGCGCGCCTACGTCTGCACCCGCTGCCTCAAGGCGGGCAAAGTCGTCAAGGCTGTCTAGCAACCGCGGGGGCCTCTGATGGGGTCTAATCGTGCGGCGTGCATGACCATCTGACCATTCCGTCTCCCGAGGGGACGATCTCGATCTCTCCCGACGCGGTCGCCGACATCGTCGGCGAGACCGCGGCACAGTGCTACGGCGTCGTCGGCCTGTCGGGCGGCAACGCGGTCAAGCGGCTGCTGCGGCGCGGCGTCGCGATCGCGGCGGGCAAGGCCGGCATCGCGATCGACCTGCACGTCGTCGTCGAGTACGGGCTCAACCTCGCCGAGGTCGCGGCCACCGTCCGCTCGCAGGTCTCGTACGAGGTCGAGCGCCTGACCGGGCTCAAGGTCGAGGCGGTGCAGGTGCACATCCAGGACGTCAGGCGGTCGGCGTGATCGAGCGCGCCCGCGAGCTCGCCCGCGCCGCAGGCGCAGCGATCGAGGCGAGCCGCCGCCGGATCGACGACCTCAACGTCTATCCGGTCCCGGACGGCGACACGGGGACGAACCTGACGCTGACCGTGCGCTCGGTCGTCGAGGCCGTCGATGCGTCGGAGGCCGAGGACCGCGCGACCCTCGCGAAGGAGATCACGCGCGCGGCGCTGATGGGTGCGCGCGGCAACTCGGGCGTGATCCTCTCCCAGATCGTTCGCGGCGCGGCCGAGGTGCTCGGCGAGGGCAACGACTTCGCGCGCGCGTTCCGCTCGGCGAGCGACGCCGCCTACCGCGCGGTGCGGAAGCCGGTCGAGGGGACGATGCTGACCGCGATCCGCGAGCTGGCCGAGGAGGCGGAGAGCCTGAACGGCGCCGCCCCGCCCGAGTTCTTCGAGGCGCTCGTCCGCCGCGGCGACGACTGCGTCGCCCGCACGACGGGGATGCTCGACGTCCTGCGCGAGGCGGGCGTCGTCGACTCCGGCGCGGCGGGCCTCGTCGAGCTCGTCCGCGGGATCCACTCGAGCCTCGCCGGCGTGCCGCTGCCCGCTGTGCCGGTCCACGACGAGGCGGCCGTGGACGCCGTCCACCAGGAGCTCTCGAAGTTCCGCTACTGCACCGTCTTCCTCGTCGAGGGCGAGGGTCTCGACGCGGACGGCCTCGAGGTCGAGCTCGAGCGCCTCGGCGACTCGCTGCTCGTCGTCGGCGACGCCGACGCGCTCAAGGTGCACGTCCACACCGACGACCCGGGTGCCGCGCTCTCGATCGGGACGGCCGTCGGGACGATCGACGGAATCGAGATCGCGAACATGCACCAGCAGACGGTCGAGCGCGAGACGCGCTTGCTCGAGGCCGTGCCCGACGCGACCGACGCGACGACCGACGTCGTCGCGGTCGTGGCTGGCGACGGCAACCGCCGGCTGTTCCAGAGCTTCGGCGCCCGCGTCGTCGACGGAGGCAGCACGATGAACCCGTCGACCGCGGACATCCTCGCGGCGATCGAGGCGGCGCCCGCCGGCGACGTGATCGTCCTCCCCAACAACAAGAACGTGCTGATGAGCGCCGAGCAGGCCGCGGGCCACTCGGCGAAGGACGTGCGCGTCCTCCCGACCGTCTCGATGCAGGCGGGGCTCGCCGCGCTCGTCGCCTACGACCCGGAGAGCGACGCGCAGGCGAACGCGGGCGAGATGGCGGAGGCGGTCGACGCCGTCGCGACCGGCGCAGTCACGGTCGCGTCGCGCGACATCGAGCTCAACGGCCTGTCGATCCGCAAGGGGACCTACCTGGGGCTCGTCGACGGCGAGGCCGTTGCGGGCGGCGAGAGCTTCGACGACGTGGCGCACGCGGTCGTCGAGCGGCTCCTGGCCGAGCCGCGCGACGTGATCACGTTCCTCTGCGGCGAGCAGCATCCCGTCCTCGACGCCCTGATCGAGGCGGTCCGCTCCGGCCACCCCGACGTCGAGCTCGAGGTGCACGAGGGCGGCCAGCCGCACTACCCGCTGCTGCTGTCCGCCGAGTGAGCGGCCCGATCCGCGTCGTGCTCGTCGAGGACAACAAGGTCTTCCGCGAGGCGCTCGAGCTCCTGCTCGGGCTCCGGGCCGACGTCGAGGTCGTCGGCTCGGTCGACAGCGGCAACGTCGCGGCTGCCATGTGCCGCGAGCTCGTGCCAGACGTCGTGCTGATGGACTACCGGCTGCCCGGGATGAACGGCGTCCAGGCGACCGAGGCGATCCGCGAGGCGTGCCCGACGACGAAGGTCGTCTGCCTGACCGCGTCGGTCACACGGCGCGAGGTCGACGCCCTCTACGAGGCCGGTGTCGTCGCGGTCCTCACCAAGGACGAGGAGCTCGATGAGATCATCGGGACGATCCAGCGTGCAGC
>DAISLG010000275.1:0-2501 GCA_036820565.1 Gaiellaceae bacterium
AGCCGCTCCCAGCTCTCGGGCCGGGGCGTCGCGCTTCCGTAGACGGCGACCGCGCTCTCGAGCGCCGCGCGCTTGGCGGCGACGGTGCGCGCGTCGTAGCGCGGGTCCGACTCCTGCTTGTACGAGGCGTCGTGCTCCTCGTCGACGCAGATCAGACCGAGACCGCGGACCGGCGCGAAGATCGCCGACCGCGCTCCGACGACGACGCGCGCCTCCCCGCTTGCGATCCGGACGCGCTCGTCGCGCCGCTCCGCCTCGCCGAGCGCGGAGTGGAGGATCGCGATCCGGTCCCCGAAGCGCTGCCGAAAGCGCCCGACCGTTTGCGGCGCGAGCGCGATCTCGGGGACGAGCACGATCGCGCCGAGCCCGCGCTCGAGCGCCGCGGCGCACGCCTGGAGGTAGACCTCCGTCTTGCCGCTGCCGGTGGCGCCGTGGAGCAGGAAGTGACCGCCGCCGGCGTCCATCGACCCGACGATCCGCCCGACCGCGGCGGTCTGGCTCGGGCTCAGCTCGGCAGGCTCGGCCTCCCCCGGCATCGACTGCCGGTCCGCGGGCGGCGACTGCTCCTTGCGCTTCTCGCGCTTGACCGGCGCGACGAGACCGAGCGCGCGCGCCGGAGTCGAGCCGTAGTAGTCGGCGACCCAGAGCGCGAGATCGACGAGAGCGGGCGGGATCTCGTCGACGACCCGGTCGATCTCCGAGACGGCGATCCCGGGCGGCGCCTCGTCGACGAAGCCGACGACGACGCCGCGCTGGCGGCCGCGCCCGAACGGGACCGAGACGACCGCCCCCTTCTCCACGCCCTCGGGGACCGCGTAGGTGAACTCACGGGCGAGCGCCCGAGCGGTCACGAGCGGGTAGACGGAGGCGAGGCGCCGGGTCACCCGGCCGATAGTGCTCTACGCCCCGGCCGCTACGAGCACGAAGTCGGTTGCGAAGCCAAGGAAGACCCCGGCGAGCACCCACCAGGTCACGAGCGTCTTCATCCCGAACTGGCGGTTGACGTGCAGCAGCTCGATCACGACGTAGAGGATCGAGCCGGCCGCGACCGCGAAGAAGCCGACCTGGAGCGCCTCGCTCACCCACGCCTGCCCGATCAGCGTGCCGACGAACGTCGGCCCTCCTCCGATCAGGCCGAGCAGCGCGAGGAAGCCCCAGCTCGGGCGCTCCGCGTCGCCGGACATTGGGCCGACGATGCCGAAGCCCTCGGTCGTGTTGTGGAGGCCGAAGCCGATGATCAGGACGAGTGCGAGGCTGACCTCGTTCGCGGCGGCCGACTGGCCGATCGCAAGACCCTCGCCGAAGTTATGCAACCCGATGCCGGTCGCGATCAGCAGTGCGAGGCGGCGACCCGGCGTCAGCGCGCCGATGCGCGAGCGCGACTGGAACTCGTCGACGGCGGCCGCGCCCGGGCCGACGAGCGTCGACTGTCGCGCCCGGCCCATCCAGCGGTCGTAGTAGACGAGGCTCATCGTCCCGGCCCCGAAGCCGCCCGCGAGCAGCGTCGCGAGCCAGGCGAAGCGGCCCCAGGAGCCGTGCCCGTCCGAGGCGGCGGTGAGCGCGCCCTCGACCGGCTCGACCCCGTGAGAGAGCACGTCCCACAGCAGGAAGACGAGGATCCCGGTCGCGAGCGCGCTCAACGCCGCGCGCAGGCGGGCGTCGCTGTTCCGGACGCGTCCGAGCGGAAGGCCGAGGAAGATCGTGAAGCCGGCGACGGCTCCGAGGGCGAGAATCTGGGCGGTGGACATCGTGTAAGGCGAACCTTACACGCCTCGAGACTATGCTTTGGCGGATGGCCCAGGGACATTCGACCGACGAGTACCTGGAGACGATCTACTTCCTGGCCAACCCGATCGGAGAGTACCGGCCGCAGTCGACGGGCTCCCCCACGCTCTCCTCGCGCGTCGCCGAGATGCTCGGCGTGTCGCGCGCGTCGGCCGGCGAGATGCTGAAGCGCCTCGAGCGCGACGGGCTGATCGAGCGGGGCGAGCAGAAGGAGGCGCTGCTGACGGCGACGGGCCGGGAGCGCGCGGAGCGCGTCGTCCGGAAGCACCGGATCATCGAGCGGCTCCTGACCGACTTCATGGGCTACACCGCGGCAGAGGCCCACGTCCACGCCGACGAGCTCGGCGACACGTTCTCGGACGAGATGGTCGAGCGGATCGACACGCGGCTCGGAAACCCCGAGCGCTGCCCGCACGGCTGGCCGGTCGACCCGGCCCGCGAGCTCGAGGAGAACCCCGAGCTGACCCCGCTCTCGAGCCTCGAGCCGGGCGGCAGCGCGACGATCGTCCGCCTGGCCGAGCACGACGGTGAGCTCCTCCACTGGTTCTACGACCAGGGCCTCGTCCCCGGCGCCGGCATCGAGCTCCGCCGCGCCCAGCCCGAGGCCGGGCAGTTCACGGTGAGCGTCGCGGGCGTCGAGAAGGCGATCGGCGAGAAGGCCGCGGCCGGGCTGTACGTGCGACCCGCCGCCTAGATGGTTGATCGGAAATTGGCGC
>DAISLG010000276.1:0-2497 GCA_036820565.1 Gaiellaceae bacterium
GGACGCACTGCCACTGCACCGGCGACATCGGCCTGTTCCTCATCACGAAGGAGGAGTCGATCGGTGCGGGCGTGCGGCGCATCGAGGCCGTCACCGGCGAGGGCGCCCTGCGCGAGGTGCACGACATGCGCGACCGCGTCGACCGCGCCGCCGGAGCATTGAAGGTCCCGCCGGCCCGGCTGCCCGAGGCGGTGGCACAGATGGCCGAGTCGCGCGAGCGCCTCGAGAAGCAGCTCGCGGCGCTGCAGCGGAGCGGCGTCGACCAGACCGCCGCGGGACTGGTCGCGCGGGCCGAGACGCTGAACGGCTCGAAGCTCCTGGTCCTGGACGTCGGCGACTACGACCAGCAGGTGCTGCGCGGGCTCGCCGATCGCGTTCGTGACGCGCTCGGCTCGGGGGTGACGGTGCTCGGCTCGACCCATGCCGGTCGACCCGGCCTCGCGGTCGCCGTGAGCAAGGATCTCGTCGAGCGCGTGCATGCGGGCAACCTCGTGAAGGAGCTCTCGTCGATCATCGGCGGGAGCGGCGGCGGTCCGGCCAACAGCGCAACCGGCGGCGGCAAAGACGCCGCGCGCCTGGCTGATGCGCTCGAAGCGGGTGCCCGCGCCGTCCGCGACAAGCTCGGCGGTCGCCATTAGCGCGGGCGTTGCCGGGGTCGAGCTCGCCTCGGCGGCCGTGCGCGTGGTCGTCGGTCACCGCGAGTCCGGCCGGTTCAAGGTCACCGGCGTCGGCCGCGCAGCCATCCCGGCCAACGCGATGAGCGGCGGGTACATCGCCGATCGCAACGCCGTCGGCCACGCGCTCGTGGCCGCGTTCGCCGGCGCTGAGGGCAGCGTGCGCTCCGACAAGATCGTGGTCGCGATCGACGGCGACGACATCCGCACGTACCACGAGACCACGACGTTCGAGCGTGAGGACCAGGCCGCGGCGGTGTCGCCCGGTGAGGCGATCAAGGCGATCCGGCTCGCTCGGGAGGCCGCGGCGCACACGGCCCGGGACCGCGCTGGCGACGATCCAGCTCTGCGGGGCGTCGCGACCGCGGCGCTGCGAGACGACATCGGCGGGTTCGTGCTGGACGGCCGGCGTCTCGGATCGCCCGTCGGCGACCGCGGCCAGCGGCTCGAGGTCCGGACGGACATCGCGCTCGCGCCACTCGTGCAGGCCGGCGGCGCCACCGCGACGCTCGAGTCCGCACGGCGGCGGGGCACGGCGACCTCGGGCGCCTACGCGCTCGGCCGGCTCGTCGCTGAATCCGGTGTGGCCGAGGCCGGGATCGCGAGGCTCGGTGCGGATCAGACGACGGTGTCGGTGGTGCGAGACGGCCGCGTGACCGGGACCCGCGTGTTCGCCGTCGGCAGCGAGGCGCTCATCGCACGCCACATGGACGCGGACGCCGAGGTCTGGGCGCGCTGCGTCGTGGCGACGGTGCGGTCGCTCGGCCTCGAGGAGCCGGGCCGCTGGTACCTCGGGGGCGTCCCCGAGAGCCTGGCCGCGTTGCCGGAGGCGCTCGCCGCCGCCGCGACCAGCGAGCGGGGAAGCTCCGTCGAGGTTCTGCCGCTGCGCACGAGCCTCGTCCCACGGGTCGTCGCTGACGCGAGCCTCACCGCCGACGATCTCGTCGCCGCAGGTGCCGCGGCGCTCGGCGCCGAGGCCTATTCGTGAGCCGGACCGTCATCGACCTCGACGCGCGCGCCTCGATCCTCGATGCGTCGGAACGGCTCGCGGCGGCGGCCGCCGACGCGCCGGTGGTGTTCGTCGTCCCCGCGGGCGCGCCGTTCGCGCGGAACGCGGTGTTCCTCGAGGTCGCCCGCACGCTCGCCGGGCAGCGCCGGGTGTCGCTCGTCTCGAGCGATCCGCGCGCGCGCTCCATTGCCGCGTCGGTCCACGTCCCGGCGTACGCGTCGCTCGGGTCGCTCGAGCGGGAGGAGCTCGATCCGACCGAGAAGCTGGGCGCCCCGCGCCGCGCGGCGCTCGCGAGCGTCGCCGCCCGGCGTCCGGCTCCGTCGCTCGGCTCGCCGGCGCGCGCGATCGCCATCGCCGCGAGCATCCTCGGTGCCGTCGCGCTCCTGTTGATCGTGGTGCTCCCGTCGGCCGCGGTGAGCGTGACCCCGTCATCGATCCCGATGCCCGGCGCGACCTTCACGATCCGCGCCGGCGCCGGCGGGGAGGTCCCGGCGCAGCCGTTGTCGGCGACGATCACGACGAAGGTCACCGGCACCGCCACCGGATCCCGTACCGACGAGCTGAAGGCCACGGGCTCCGCGCACTTCACGAATCTCAAGACCGACGACATCGTGATCCCGAAAGGGACCGTCGTTCAGACGAGCGATCGGATCCAGTTCGCGACGACCGAAACGAAGACGCTGCCGAAGAGCATCATCTTCATCGCGACGATCTTCGGCGAGGTCGACATCCCGATCGAAGCGGTCGTCGGCGGGCCGTCGGGAAACGTTGCCGCGAGCCGGATCGTCGTCAGCAACACCGACCGGTACCGCGT
>DAISLG010000277.1:0-2490 GCA_036820565.1 Gaiellaceae bacterium
CCCGCGTCCTCGCCGACCTCGTAGACCTGCGCCGGGCACATGCGCGCCCACATCTCCGCGAGGTCGCGCGGGACGTGCCGCTGGATGCGGATGTGGCTCGGCTGGTCGTCGCGCGTCCGGTTGCCGGACGCGAAGACGGACGAGAGCTTGTCGAAGGTGAGCTTGCCGTCGGGCGCCGGATACGTCTTCGCGCGGTCCGAGCGGATCAGCTCCTGCTCGGCATCGCGCTCCCCGCGCGCGTTCCCCGGCGGGAAGCGGCCCTTCGTCGCGGTCATCGCGCCGGCCAGCGCGCCGCCGACCCAGAAGCCGCGGCCGAACGCCTGGCGCATGTTCCGCACCTCCTTCAGGTCCTTCCAGATGAAGCTCTCGCGGACGGCGTCGTCGTAGCTCGCGAGCGCGCGCGCCGGGGTGCGGCCGGGCTGGAGCGCGCCGAACGCGGCCTCGGCCGCGAGGCGCCCCGACTCGATCGCGTAGTGGATCCCCTTCAGCGCGGGCACGTTGACCATCCCGGCCCCGTCGCCCGCGATCAGGAGGCCCGGCGCGTGCAGCCGCTTCGGCAGCGAGAGGAAGCCACCCTCCGGAATCGTCTTCGCGCCCCAGCCGATCCGCTCGCCGCCCTCGAGGATCCCGCGCACGAGCGGGTGCGTCTTCAGCTCCTGGAGCAGGTCGTGGACGGACAACTCGGCGTCGCGGTAGTCGAGCCCGACGACCATCCCGAGCGTGACCATGTCGTCCCCCATCGGGTAGATGAAGGACCCGCCGAACTCGCGGTAGCGCGCCGCGTTTCGCAGCGGCCAGCCCATCGTGTGGATCACGCGGTCGAGCGGCTTCGCGACCTTCCAGACCTCCTTCACACCGAGCGCCCACACCTGCGGGTTCGCGCCGTGCAGCCCGAAGCGGTCGAGCGCCGCGCCGGTCAGGTGCCCCTGCGTTCCCTCCGCGAGCACGGTGACGCGGCCGACGATGTCCGAGCCGGGCTCGAAGTTGCCGAGCTCCTCCCCGCTCCGGCCGCGGCCCTTGTCGCCGGTGCGGACACCGAGCACCCGGCCGTGGTCGACGAGCAGCGTCTGCGCGTCGGTCTCGGGCAGGATCGTCGCGCCGCCCTCCTCGGCCTCCTCGGCGAGGAAGCGGCCGAGCTGCGAAAGCGAGGCGACGCGGTTGCCGTGGTTCTTCATCGTCGGCGGCGCCGGGATCCGCAGCGCCGAGTTCGGCGTCAGCATGTAGACGGCCTCGCCGTGCACCTCGCCGTAGAACGGCAGCTCGTCGATCCGCCTGCGGTCGCGGAAGAGGCGGCGTAGGGAGCGCGGGTTGACGACCGCGCCGGAGAGCAGGTGCGAGCCCGCGGCCTTGCCCTTCTCGAGCACCGCGACCGGAACGTCCCCGAGCCGCTCCGCCACCTCGGGCGCGTCCTCGAGCAGCTGCCCGAGACGGACCGCGCAGGCGAGACCGGCGGGGCCGGCGCCGACGATCAGGACGCCGACGTCGATCCGCTCGTCGGCCGGATCGGTCGGAACGGCGATCGCCTCCGCGGAGTCGAACGGCGGCGGGTACTCGGCGGGCCGGGTCATGCCTTGCGTGCGCGGACGAGCTCGGTCAGCTTCGGCACGATCGCGTGCAGGTCGCCGACGACGCCGAGGTCGGAGAACTCGAAGATCGGAGCGTTCGGGTCCTTGTTGATCGCCACGATCACGTTCGAGCTCTGCATCCCGACCTTGTGCTGGATCGCGCCGGAGATCCCACAGGCGACGTAGAGCTTCGGCGAGACGCTCTTGCCGGTCTGACCGACCTGGGTCGCGTAGGGGTACCAGCCCGCATCGACGACCGCTCGCGTGGCGGCGACCGCGCCGCCGAGCGCCTTCGCGAGCTCCTCGACGAGGCTGAAGTTCTCCGGAGTGCCGAGGCCGCGCCCGCCGGCGACGATCACGTCGGCGTCCTCGATCGACGGGCCGGTCGACTCCTCGTGGGCCTGCTCGAGCATCGTCGCCAGGGTCGAGAACTCCTCGAACGCGACGCTGACCTGCTCGACCTCGGCGGAGCCGCCGGTGGCGCTCGCGTCGAAGGTGCCGGACCGGAAGAGCGCGAGGCGCGGCGTCGAGGTCCAGCCGACCTCGACGTGCACGGAGTCGGCGAGGGCGGGGCGTTTGCCGACCAGCTCGCCGCCGTCCGCGGAGATGTCGACGAGGTCCCAGTTGAGGCCGGCGTCGAGCCGCGCCGAGAGTCCCGCGGCAAGGTCGGCGGCGAGCACCGACTGCGCGAAGAGCACGTTCTCGATCCCGTTGTCGCGAACGATCTGCGCGATCGCGTCGACCCGCGGCTGCGGCAGCGGCGACTCGAGCTTGGGGTCGTCGACGACGTAGACCTTCGATGCGCCGTAGGTTCCCGCCTCGTCTGCGAGCCCTCCGACGCTCGTGCCGAGGAGGACGCCGTGGACGTCACCGCCGAGCTGCACGGCTTTCGTCAGCACGCCGAGCGCGCCCTTCTGGATCGCGC
>DAISLG010000278.1:0-2420 GCA_036820565.1 Gaiellaceae bacterium
CTGACCCCAGACTGGTCGTGAAGTGCCATGTCCTTTGTCGCGGACGCGGCTCGAAGAGCCGAAACTTTCTGATGGACGCGTGCGAAAGGGCCATGGCCGGGGTCAGACCCCGGCCATGGCTGGAAAGGACGCGGCGAGCGGCGGCACGGGATGTGTGTGCGGGGCGTCTGCCGGGTATGAGACCGGCTATGCCCGACCCGATCCAGAAGACGAAGGACGCCGCGGGCGCCGCGGCTCACCCGATCGAGACTGCGAAGAGCCTCGAGGCCGAAGCGGAAGCCGGTCGCAGCGCACGCACGCCCGCGATCGCGATCGGCGGCGTCACGCTCGTCGTCGGCGCGATCCTCGCCGTCGTGCTCGTGATCGCGTTCCTCGCGTACTACCTGGCCTGACCCCGAACATCTAGGCTCGGGCCATGGACGCGCTCTCGGCATTCAGCTCCGGGACGCGGGCCTGGTTCGAGGGCGCCTTCGCCGCCCCGACCGCGGCCCAGGAGCTCGGCTGGCCGGCGATCGCCACCGGCGGCCACACGCTGATCCAGGCGCCGACCGGCTCGGGCAAGACGCTGGCCGCGTTCCTCTACGGGATCGACCTCCTGAACGAGAGCCCGGGACAAGGGCTCCGCCTGCTCTACGTCTCGCCGCTGAAGGCGCTCAACTACGACATCGAGCGGAACCTGCGCGGGCCGCTCGCGGGGCTCCGTTCCGACCTGACCGTCGCTGTGCGCACCGGCGACACGCCGCCGAAGGAGCGCGCGGCGATGCTCAAGCATCCGCCGGACATCCTGATCACGACGCCCGAGTCGCTCTACCTGATGCTGACCTCGCAGGCGCGCGCGATCCTCGCCACGGCCGAGACGCTGATCCTCGACGAGGTCCACGCCGTCGCCGGGACGAAGCGGGGCGCACACCTCGCGCTCTCGGTCGAGCGCCTGGATCGCCTGCTGGACGAACCTGTGCAACGCATCGGTTTGTCCGCGACGCAGCGCCCACTCGAGGAGATCGGCCGCTTCGTCTCGGGCGGCCGGCCGATCCAGCTCGTCGACGCGGGGCGACGGAAGGAGCTGGACCTCCAGGTCGTCGTGCCGCTCGACGACATGCGCGAGCCCGGTGAGCACCAGTCGATCTGGCCGTCGATCTACCCGGAGATCCTGAGGCTCGTGCAGGAGCACCGCTCGACGATCGTCTTCGTCAACAACCGGCGGCTCGCGGAGCGGCTCGCGCTGCGGCTGAACGAGCTCGCGGAGACGGAGATCGCGCGCGCCCACCACGGCTCGCTCGCCCGCGAGCAGCGCACCGGGATCGAGGAGCTGCTCAAGCGCGGTGAGATCCCCTGCCTCGTCGCCACCTCGTCGCTCGAGCTCGGGATCGACATGGGCGCGGTCGACCTCGTGATCCAGGTCGAGTCGCCGAAGTCGGTCGCGCGCGGGCTCCAGCGGATCGGCCGCGCCGGCCACGACGTCGGCTCCGTCTCGAAGGGCCGCATCTTCCCGAAGTTCCGGGCCGACCTGCTCGAGTCGGCGGTGGTCGCGAAGGCGATGCGCGCCGGCGAGATCGAGGAGACGGTGATCCCGCGCAACCCGCTCGACGTGCTCGCGCAGCAGATCGTCGCGATCTGCGCGCAGGAGGAGATCCCGGTCGAGGAGCTGCACGAGCTCGTTCGCGGCGCCTATCCGTTCGCCGACCTCTCGCGCGTCCAGCTCGAGAACGTGCTCGACATGCTCGCGGGTCGCTACCCCTCGGACGAGTTCGCGGAGCTGCGTCCGCGGATCGTCTGGGACCGCACCGGCGGGACCGTCCGCGGCCGCGAGGGGGTGCAGCGGCTCGCGGTCACGAACGCGGGCACGATTCCCGACCGCGGGCTCTTCGGCGTCTACCTCGTCGGCGACGGCGGCCGGGTCGGCGAGCTCGACGAGGAGATGGTCTACGAGGCGCGCGCCGGGCAGACGTTCCTGCTCGGCGCCTCGACCTGGAGGATCGAGGAGATCACGCGCGACCGCGTGCTCGTCTCGCCCGCGCCGGGCGTCCCGGGCGCGGTGCCGTTCTGGAAGGGCGAGGGAATCGGCCGGCCCTACGAGCTGGGCGAGAAGATCGGGCAGGCCTCACGCGAGCTCGTCGCGCTCTCCGAGCAGAAGGGGCTCGACCGATTGCGCGACGAGTACGCCCTCGACGAGCGCGCCGCGCAGAATCTCCTCACCTTCCTGCGCGAGCAGGAAGGCGCGACCGGCGCCGTCCCGTCCGACCGGACGATCGTCGTCGAGCGGTTCCGCGACGAGATCGGCGACTGGCGCGTCTGCATCCTGACGCCGTTCGGCGCGCGCGTGCACGCCCCGTGGGCGATGGCGGTCGCAGCGCGCCTGCGGGAGTCGCTCGGGATCGAGGTGCAGTCGATCTGGTCGGACGACGGGATCGCGTTCCACC
>DAISLG010000279.1:0-2385 GCA_036820565.1 Gaiellaceae bacterium
GAACATGTAGACCGAGAGCGAGAGCGTCGGGTTCGAGTCGGGGTTGACGACCGCGGAGAAGCCGGTGCGCGCGGTCAGCCAGTAGACGAGCCCGCTGATCGCGAGCGCGAGCAGGTCGAGGTAGAGGCGGGCCCAGAGCGGTCGCGACCCGGCCTCGCCGCCGCGGCGGCCCGCGAGCACGCTGCCGCCGAGAACGCCCGCGGTGGCTCCCAGCCGCGCCGCCGCGGCGCCGGCGAAGGCGAGCCCGCAGCAGAGGCCGACCGCCGCGAGGACACGGCCGCCGCCGATCCCGCCGGCCGTTCCGGTCGCGTGCAGCGACGCGAGCGCGATTCCGGCGCCGAGCAGCCCTGCGACGGCGCCGACGAGGGCGCTCTCGACCGCTGCGAGCCAGAGCAGCGCCCGCCGGGAGGCACCGCGGGCGCGCAGGAGCGCGAGCTCGCGGCGATCGCGCACGGCCGTCCCGAGCGCCGCGAGGTACGCGAGGCCGAGCGCGATCAGCGCGCCGGGAACGGCCAGCATGATGTAGAGCGTCTCCGCGTAGAGCGCGTCGCCGGCGGCCGACGTCAGGTTGTCGGAGAGGTTGTCGACGAACTGCACCTGGCCGGGCAGCGAGCGCTCGACCCTGTTCCGGATCCCCGTCGCCTGCACGAGCGCGCGGGCGGGGCTGCCCGTGAGGGCGCCCGGGTCGACCTGGGCCTGCACCTGCCACCGCGTCCCGGCACGGGTGCCGGGCATCGCTGCGGCGAAGGTCTCCAGCGGCATGATCGCGACGTTCGCAGGCGGCTGCGCCGGCGCCGGCCCGAGCAGCGGGTCGAGCGGCTGGAAGAGGACGTCCGGTGCGGTCACGAGGGCCACGCCGCTGACGCGGAAGCGGCGGTGCGCGAGCGTCACGGTGTCCCCCGGCTGCACCTGGAGGATCGCGGCGAGCTGCTGGTCGAAGACGATCTGGCCCGGCACGAGCGAGCCGCGCAGGAGGCGGAAGGTGTGCAGGCGCTCGGCATACCCGGGCCGGACCGCGAGGATCGTGCCGGGGCCCGACTGGATCGTGCCGGCGGAAGTGCGGTGCTCGGCGCCCGCGAAGGAGCCCGTCGCCACCGGCTCGGCCGCGAGCACGCCCGGCTGGCGGGCAACGCGCGCCGCCACCTCGACCGCCGCGTCGTGCGAGGCGACCGGCCCCTGCCAGTCGAGCGGCACGCTCGAGACGGCGCCTGCGGTCATCGTGCCGAGCGAGTGGCCGACGAACAGGATCATCGCGCCGAGCAGGGCGACCGCGAGGGCGATCGTGACGACGCGGGTCGCGGTGCGCGCGGGGGCGCGCACGAGGCCTGCGAGCGCGAGTCGCGCCAGCCCGCTCATGCCGCCTCGTGGACGACGCGGCCGTCGAGCAGCTCGACCGCGCGGTCGAGGCCGGCCGCGACGTCCGTGTCGTGGGTCGCGACGACGAGGGCGAAGCCGAGCTCGCGCCGGAGCGCCCCGATCAGCTCGAGCGTCCGCGCCGCCGTGTCGGAGTCGAGGTGGCCGGTCGGCTCGTCGCAGAGCAGGAGCTCGGGCCGCTGCGCGAGCGCTCGGGCGAGGGCGACGCGCTGGGCCTCGCCGCCCGAGAGCTCCGCGGGCAGGCTGTCGGCCTTTGCCGCGAGGCCGACGAGCCCGAGCAGCGTGAGCGGGTCGGCGTCGCCGCCGGAGACCCGCGCGGCGAAGGCGACGTTCTCGAACGCCGTGAAATGGGGGAGCAGGTTGGCGCCCTGGAAGACGTAGGCGATCCCGCGCGCCCGGATCGCGCCGCGCGCGGACGCGTCGAGCGTCTCGAGCCGGCGGCCGCGCCAGTCGACGGTGCCCCGCGTCGGCTCGACGAGGCCTCCGAGGACGTGGAGGAGGGTCGTCTTCCCGGAGCCCGAGCGCCCGATCAGCGCGAGAGCGTCGCCGGCCTCCACCTCGACGTCGACGTCGCTGAGCGCGTGGACGGCCGCGTCGCCCGAGCCGTAGGTGACGGAGACATTCCGGCAGGTGGCGAGCGTCATGCGGCCCGCCCGTCCCGGACCTCGAGCACTCGGTCGGAAGCGTCGGCGACGCGCGTCGAATGGGTCACGACGACGACGGTGCTCCCGAACGAGTCGCGCAGGCGCGCGAGCGCCTCGAGTACGGCCGCCTCGTTCCCCTCGTCGAGCTCGGCGGTCGGCTCGTCCGCGAGCACGAGCGGCGCCTCGCGAGCGGCCGCCGCGGCGATCGCGACCCGCTGCTGCTCGCCCCCCGAGAGCGAGCCCGCCGTCGCGCCCGCGCGCCCTTCGAGACCGAACGCGTGGAGCGCCGCCCGCGCCGCGTCCCGCACGGGTCGGCGGCCGGCGAGCCTGAGCGAAAGCTCGACGTTCTCGCGCGCGGTCAGCGCGG
>DAISLG010000280.1:0-2329 GCA_036820565.1 Gaiellaceae bacterium
CCGACTCGAGGAAGATCTGCCCGTCGGTGATCGAGATCACGTTCGTCGGGATGTAGGCGGCGATGTCGCCGGCCTGCGTCTCGATGATCGGCAGCGCCGTCAGCGACCCGCCCCCGAGCTCGTCTGAGAGCTTGCACGCGCGCTCGAGCAGCCGCGAGTGCAGGTAGAAGACGTCGCCGGGGAACGCCTCGCGGCCCGGCGGACGGCGCAGGAGCAGCGAGAGCTGCCGGTATGCGTCTGCGTGCTTCGAGAGGTCGTCGTAGATCACGAGCGCGTGCTTGCCGTTGTAGAGGAAGTACTCGCCCATGGCGGCGCCCGCGAACGGGGCCATCCACTTGATCGGGGCGGCCTCCGAGGCCGGCGCCGAGACGATGATCGTGTAGTCCATCGCGCCCGCGTCCTTCAGCCGCTCGTACACCTGCGCCACGGTCGAGGCCTTCTGGCCGATCGCGACGTAGATGCAGACGACGTCCTCCTTCGCCTGATTCAGGATCGCGTCGACGGCGATCGCCGTCTTGCCGGTGCCGCGGTCGCCGATGATCAGCTCGCGCTGGCCTCGGCCGACGTTCGTCATCGCGTCGATCGACTTGATCCCGGTCTGGAGCGGCTCCTTCACCGGCTGACGCTGGACGACGCCCGGCGCCTTGAACTCGAGCGGGCGCGTCTCGTCGGTCTGGATCGGCCCCTGGCCGTCGAGCGGGCGGCCGAGCGGGTCGACGACGCGGCCGAGCAGCGCGTCTCCGACGGGGACGCTGGCGACGCTGCCGGTCCGGCGGACCGGCTCGCCCTCGGAGAGCATCTGCCAGTCGCCGAAGAGGGCGGCGCCGACGTTGTCCTCCTCGAGGTTGAACGCGATGCCGACGACTCCGTGCTCGAACTCGAGCATCTCGAGCGAGACGGCGTTCTCGAGGCCGTGGACGCGGGCGATGCCGTCGCCGACCTGGAGGATCGTGCCGACCTCGGTCAGGTTCGTCTCGACGTCGAAGTCCTCGATCCGCTGCTTGAGGATGGACGTGATCTCTTCTGGGCGCAATTTCACTTCTGCTTCAGCTCCTTGTCACTAGTTCGTGGCGTAGACGTTCGAGGCGGCCGCGCACCGATGCGTCGAGACGCATGGAGCCGGCCTGGAGGACGATGCCTCCGATCAAATCCGGGTCGACCTTCCGCGTGGCCTCGACCGTGCGCCCGGAGGCCTGCTCGATCTGGCCGAGGATGTCGCGCGCGTCGTCGTCCGAGAGCGCGAACGCGGTCGTCAGCTCGACGTTGAGCACGTCGGCCTCGCTCGCGACGAGCGCCTGGAACTCGCGCGCGATCTCGTCGATCTCGCCGGTCCGCCCCTTCTCGGCGACCAGCAGCAGGAAGTTCCGCACGAGCTCGTCGGCGTCGCCGAGGACGCCCTGGAGCACGTCGACCTTCGCGCGCGGGTCGACCTGCGGGTTGTCGAGCAGCGACCGGAGCTCCGGGACGTCGGCGAGCGACACGACGAAGTCGTCGAGCTCGTCGCGGACGCCCTCGAGGCGGCCGGCGTCCTGCGCGGCCTCGAAGAGCGCGCGGGCGTACAGACGCTGCGAGACGCCTATCGCTCCGCCCCTTCGAGCGCGGAGAAGTCGAGCTCCGAGATCGCCTCGGAGATCAGCCGCTTCTGGTCGTCAGCGGTCAGCGTCTTCTTGGTGATCTTCTGCGCGGCCACGATCGAGAGGCTCGCGACCTCGCCGCGGATCTGCTCGAGCGCGCGGCGCGTCTCGGCCTCGATCTGCTTGCGGGTCTCCTCGAGCCGGCGCTGGCGATCCTCCTCCGTCTCCTCCTTCGCGCGCTCGCGCTGGGCCTCGGCGCTCTTGCGCGCCTCGGCGAGGATCCCCTCCGCGTCGGCGCGGGCCTCGGCGAGCAGCGCGCGGTGCTCCGCGACGAGCTTGCGCGACTCCTCGCGGGCGCGGTCGGCCTCCTCGATCGACTGGCGGATTCGCTCGCGGCGCTCGTCGATCACGGCCTGGATCGGGCCGAAGGCGTAATGCCGCAGCACGAGGAACGTGATCCCGAACGAGACGAGCGTCCAGATCATCAGGCCGGGGACGACCTGGATCAGGGGTGAGGTTGCGAGCATCGGGCTAGATGAGGACGTAGGCGAGCAGGCCGCCGATCAGGCCGTAGAAGACGACTGCCTCGGTGAGCGCGAAGCCGAGCCACTGGATCCCCTGGAGCTCGCCGCGCAGCTCCGGCTGCCGGGCGACCGCCTGGATCATCGAGCCGAAGATGTTGCCGATGCCGACGCCGGCTCCGAGGGCGCCGAGGCCGATGCCGAGAGCGAGCGCGATCGCCTTGCCGGCGTCGG
>DAISLG010000281.1:0-2320 GCA_036820565.1 Gaiellaceae bacterium
AGGCCTCGACGTACTCGCGGGTCAGGTACACGTCCACGAAGCCGAGCTCCTCGAGTAGCGGGTTCCAGTCTCCGGGCGCGACCTCAGCGATCATTGGTTTCGGCTCGGGCGCGGGCGCGCTCGATGTTCATCTCGTCCTCGACCGGCTGCTCGTCGTCGCGCCGGAGCTGCGCGAAGGTGCGCACGATGATCTTCAGGTCGAGCGGCAGCGACCAGTGCTCGATGTACCAGAGGTCCTGCTCGATCCGCTCCGGCCAGGTGATCTCTTCACGCCCGTTCACCTGCGACCAGCCCGTGATCCCGGGCTCGACGGCGAGGCGACCGCGATCGCGGTCGCTGTAGTTCGCCGCCTGCTCGACGAGGTCGGGACGCGGCCCGACGAGGCTCATCTGCCCCGCGAGCACGTTCAGGAGCTGGGGCAGCTCGTCGAGGCTGGTGCGGCGCAGGAAACGGCCCGGCTTCGTGATCCGCGGGTCGTCCGGCACGACGCCGTACGGGTCGTCGGTCAGCTCGTGCGCGAGCTCGAGCGCGTTCGGGACCATCGTGCGGAACTTGAGCATCCGGAAGCGCCGGCCGTCCTTGCCGATCCGCTCCTGTGCGAGCAGCACCGGGCCCCCGCCGTCGAGCAGGATCCACATCGCGATCGCGGCCAGCAGCGGCGAGAGCAGCACGAGCAGCACCACGGCGGCGACTCGGTCGATCAGACGCTTGAGGAAGCGGCTCACCGGCGCACCTCGCGGTAGAGGCGGTCGTGCTCGGCGGCGCTGGAGGCCCAGGTGAGGGCGGCGGCCGCACGCCCCGCGCCCTCGTGCGCAGCAGCGAGCGCCTTGGGCTCGAGCAGGCGCGCGGCGGCCTGCGCGAGCGCCTGCGGGTCGCCGGGCGGGACGACCTCGCCGGCGCCGAACTCGCGCACGATCTCACCGAGCGAGCCAACGTCCGTCACCACGACCGGCCGACGGTACCCGATCGCCGTCGCGAGCACGCCCGACGAGTCGAGGCGCCTGTAGGGCAGGACGACCGCGGCCGCCGTGCTCATCAGCTCGCGCACCTCGTCGTCGGGCCGGAAGCCCAAGCGCCACTCCACGCGTCCGTCGAGGTCGACCTGCTGCACCGGATCAAGCGGATCGCCTGCCACGACGAGCCGCGCGTCCGGTATCTGCGGCAGCGCTTCGAGGAGCACGTCCAGCCCCTTGTAGTCGCGGATCAGGCCGAAGAAGAGGAGCGTGCGCCCGCTCGGGGGCGGCAGTTCCTCGCCCTCGAAGACAGGGTGCGGGATGCGGGCGATCCGCTCGCGGCCCAGGCCGAGCTCGACGAGCTGCTCGACTGCGCGGTGCGAATGGACGATCACGCGCTCGGCGGTCTCGAGCACGTCAGGCCAGACGCGCAGCGCCTTCGCGCGCCGCGGCAAGACGTCGTGAGCGGTCAGCACGAGCGGCCGCTCGTCGGCGACTCGTCGCAGCCAGCGCAGGTCGTGCTCCGGCCGGGGCAACCATTGGACATGCACGACGTCGGGGTCGAGCCGGTCGATCCGGCGCACCAGGCGTGCGACGCTCGGCGGGTACTCGAGCGCCTTGAGCGCGAGTCGAGCCGGCGCGCGGCGGAAGAGACGCGTCGAGACGGGCGCAAAGAGCTCCTCGCGGTCGTAGCCGTCCGGCGTAGGCGCCGACCCGTGCGCGAAGCGCGAGGTCAGGAGCGAGACCGCGTGACCCTGAGCCGCGAGCGCCGAGGCCAGCGCATGGTCGTACGGCGGCGTGTAGGCGAGCGGGTCGACGAGCGCGATCCGCATCAGACGCGGGAGCGGAGATAGCCCAGGCTCGCGAGCGCCGGGCGGGGGTCGTCCGCCGCGAAGACGGCCCGCACCTTCTTGCCGCCCACGTAGTGGCGCAGGAACTCGCGCGGGTGCAGCTCGCGGCGGCGCGCCATCTGCGCCGAGACCCAGACGTCCTTTGCGAGGTAGAGCCACGTGATGCCGTCCGGGAGCGTTCGCTCGGGCAGCGGCTCGGCGCCGGTGAGGTCGTCGTACGCGATCCGGGCGATGCCGAGCTCCGGGCCCATCGCGATCCCGGCCCAGATCGGCGGCCGCGTGTTCACCTCGAGCAGCTTGAGCTTGTCGTCGCGCGGGTCGCGGACGAGCTCGACGTGGGCCAGGCCCGTGTAGCCGGCCGCGCGCAGCAGGCGGTGGCCGAGCTCGTGCACCTCGGGTTCGTGGCCTGAGGCGAAGACGGCACTCGTGCCGAAGCGCAGCGGCCCCTGGCGCACCTTGCGCCCGACGACGCTGGCCCTCGGCTCCTGGTCGCGGCCGATGTAGGTGAAGAGCGAC
>DAISLG010000282.1:0-2317 GCA_036820565.1 Gaiellaceae bacterium
CCGGCGTCGGCACGCTCGGGATCGTCGACGCCGACATCGTCGACGAGACGAACCTCCAGCGCCAGATCGCCCACTCGCTCGAGACGCTCGGCCAGCCGAAGGTCGACTCCGCGCGCGCCGCGATCGCCGCCCTCAACCCCGACGTGCGCGTCGTGCCCTACCGCGAGCGGCTGACCTCCGAGAACATCGACCGGATCCTCGACGACGGCTGGGACGTGATCGTCGACGGCGCCGACAACTTCCCGACGCGCTACCTCGTCAACGACGCCTCGGTCTGGCGCGGGATCCCCGTCGTGCACGGGTCGATCTACCGCTTCGAGGGCCAGGTGACGGTCTTCAAGCCCGGCGACGGGCCGTGCTACCGCTGTCTCTTCCCGGAGCCGCCGCCGGCCGAGCTCGCACCGAGCTGCGCCGAGGGCGGCGTCCTCGGCGTCCTCCCCGGCATCATCGGCTCACTGCAGACGAACGAGGCGCTCAAGCTCGCGCTCGGGATCGGCGATTCGCTCGTCGGCAGGCTGCTCCTGTTCGACGCGCTCGCCGCCGAGTTCGACGAGGTGACCGTCAAGCGCAACCCGGCCTGCCCCGTCTGCGGCGAGCACCCGACGATCACCGAGTACGTCGACTACGCCGAGTTCTGCGCGAGATGACCCGCGTCCGCATCCCACCGGTGCTGCGCGAGGAGGCGGGCGGCGAGCGCGAGGTCGAGGCGAGCGGCGCGACCGTCCGTGCGCTCCTCGACGACCTCAACGCCCGGCTGCCGCGGCTCGCCGAGCGGATCTACGACGGCGAGGCGATCCGGCCGTTCGTGAACGTCTACCTCGAGGGCGAGGACGTTCGCACGCTGGACGGCCTGAACACCCCGGTGGCCGATGGCTCGACCCTGATTCTCCTCCCGGCGATGGCCGGTGGCGGCGTCTAGCCTCCTCGACCTCGTCGGGAACACCCCACTCGTCGAGCTTCCCCACCTGGCGCCCGGCGGGGTGCGGCTGTACGCGAAGCTCGAGGGGCAGAACCCGACCGGGTCGATCAAGGACCGGGTCGCGCTCGCGATGGTCGAGGCTGCCGGCCTCGAGCCGGGCCAGGAGCTGCTCGAGCCGACGAGCGGCAACACCGGGATCTCGCTCGCGCTCGTCGCGAAGCTGAAGGGCCACCGGCTCACCTGTGTGATGCCCGCGAACGCGACCCCGGAGCGGCGCCGGCTGCTCGAGCTCTACGGCGCCCGCGTGGTCGAGTCGCCCGCCGACGAGGGATCGAACGGCGCCGTCCGGCTCGCGCAGCGGCTGGCCGCGGAGGACCCGCGCTACCGGATGCTCTTCCAGTACGGCAACGAGGCGAACGCGCGCGCGCACTACGAGGGGACCGGCGCGGAGATCGTGGCCGAGCTCGACCGGGTCGACGTCCTCGTCGCCGGGCTCGGAACGGGCGGCACGCTGATGGGCGCGGGCCGGCGGCTGCGCGAGTCGTTCCCGGACGTCGTCGTCGCGGCTGCCGAGCCGACGCCCGGGGACGCGGTGATGGGCCTCCGCTCGCTCGAGGACGGCTACGTCCCGCCGATCCTCGACGTCTCGCAGCTCGACCGGAAGGTGCTCGTCTCGAACGAGGAGTCGGTCGCGGCGATGCGCGCGCTGCTCGACGAGGAGGGGATCTTCGCGGGCGTCTCGTCCGGGGCGGTCGTGCACGTCGCGCGCCGGCTCGGCGCCGAGCTCGGCGAGGGCGTCGTCGTCTGCATTCTCCCCGACGGCGGCTGGAAGTACCTCTCGGCGCCCTTCTGGGACGCCGCCGACGTCGAGGAGTCGATGGAGGGGACGCTCTGGTGGTAGTCCCGCCCGCGATCCGGGTCGAGCTCGAGGCGCACGCGCGCGAGGAGCTGCCGAACGAGGCCTGCGGGGTGGTCGCGTTCCGGGACGGCGTCGCGGTGCGCTACGAGCGCGGCCGGAACACGCTCGAGTCGCCCTACCGCTACCAGCTCGAGGTCGCCCCCGACGTGTGGTTCCTCGAGGACGAGGGGTACGAGCTCGCCGTCTTCCACTCGCACCCGGAGACGCCGGCGAAGCCGTCGCGCACGGACGTCGAGAACGTCGGGCTCTGGGCAGGCCGGCCCTACCTGATCATGACCGCGAAGACCGGCGACCTGGCCGCCTTCGCGATCGGAGACGGCCAGGTCCGGGAGCTGCCGCTCACGTGACCTTGAAGGTCCCGTGCATCGCCAGCGAGTGCGGGTCGCACTGGTAGGTGTAGCTCCCCTTCTCGAGCGTCAGTGTGACGGTCTTCGAGCCCGTGAAGCCGACGGTCGTGAGGAGCTTCGAGACCGGGCCGA
>DAISLG010000283.1:0-2277 GCA_036820565.1 Gaiellaceae bacterium
GCCGGGAAGGTGCCGCTCGATCAGCGCGCGGGAGAGCTCCCACTGGCTGCGGACGAGCTCGATCCGGTTCTGCTCGAGCGCGTCGGCGGTCACGCGGGCGGCGCGCAGCTCCTGCCGCTTCACCACGAGGGCGCGGATCTTCGCGCTGAGTGTCTCGACGTCGTTCATCGTCGGCAAGGTAATCGGCATCCGTTCGAAGAACGTAAGCGTCCGGTCAGCATTCCGGTCGGATAGCATCGCGCCCCGGATATGCAAGTCGCGATCTCTTCCGCTGACCCGGCGCGCGTCGAGGCCGCCGTCCTCGCCCTCCCGGTCACCGATTCCCCCGGCCAGGCGCCGGAGGCGCTGACGCAGCTGCTCGACCGGCTGCGCGCCTCGGGCGAGCTCTCCGCCGAGCCGGGCGACTCGCTGCTGCTCCACGTCGACGGCAAACTCGGCGCGCCGCGCGTCGCGCTCGCCGGCGTCGGGGAGCGCGGCCGGATCGACGCGGACAGCCTGCGCACCGCCGCCGCGACCGTCGCCCGCGAGGCGAGCCGCTTCGGCGGCACCGTCGCCTGGCTGATCGACGACTCGCTCGGCGTGCCGGCGCCGGACCAGGCGAAGGCGATCGTCGACGGGACCGTGCTCGGCGCCTACGAGCCGGCGCGGTGGAAGACGAACGGGACCGTCCCGAAGGTGGTCGAGCGCCTGATCCTGCTCTCGCAGGACGCCTCGCTCGCCGAGCCGGCCGAGCGCACCGCGCGCGTCGCCGGCTGGGTGAACCGCGCGCGCGACCTCGCGAACATGCCGCCGAACCTGCTCACGCCCGAGGCGCTCGGCGAGCGCGCGCAGGAGCTGGCCGCCGGGGTCGACCACCTGACCGCGGAGGTCCTCGGCCCGGACGAGATCGAGCGGCTCGGGATGGGCTCCTTCGGCGCAGTCGGCCGCGGCAGCCACAACCCCCCGCGCCTGATCGTGCTCCGCTACGACCCGCCCACGGTTGCGCAGGCGGACGTCCGCCTCGGCCTCGTCGGCAAGGCGATCACGTTCGACTCCGGCGGGATCTCGATCAAGCCGGCCACGAAGATGCAGGACATGAAGGGCGACATGGCCGGGGGCGCGGCCGTGATCGAGGGGATCGGCGCAATCGCCGACCTGGGGCTGCCCGTCCGCGCGATCGCCGTCGTCGCCTCCGCGGAGAACCTGCTCGGCGGCGGCTCGTTCCGCCCCGGCGACATCCTCACCGCGATGAACGGGAAGACGATCGAGGTCACGAACACGGACGCCGAGGGCCGCCTCGTCCTGGCCGACGCGCTCTGGTACGCCCGCGAGGAGGGCGCGACGCACATCCTCGACCTCGCGACGCTCACGGGCGCGATGGAGCTCGCCCTCGGCGACCTCTACGCCGGCCTCTTCGCGAACGACGACGCGTGGCAGGAGCGGATTCTCGCCGCCTCCCGCGCGAGCGGCGACCACGCGTGGCCGTTCCCGCTGCACGACCGCTACCGCCGCTACGTCGACTCCGCCTTCGCGGACATGAAGAACTCGTCCGAGCTGCGCCAGGGCTCCCCCGCGCTCGCCGCGAAGTTCCTCGAAGAGTTCTCAGGAGATGGGCCCTGGGCTCACATCGACATGGCGGGGCCCGGGTTCCTCGAGCGCTCCCGCGGCGACTACCTCACCCAGCGCGGCGGCACGGGCTACGGCGTCCGGCTGATCGTCGAGCTGGCCTCGTCCTTCTCTTGAACCTCGACCTCTCGCCCGAGCACGAGCTCGTGCGCACGACGGTGCGCGAGTTCGCGCAGGAGCGCGTCGCACCGGTCGCCGAGGAGCTCGACCGCGAGCATCGCTTCCCGTACGAGCTCGTCGCCGAGCTCGCCGAGCTCGGGCTGATGGGGATGCCGATCCCCGAGGAGTACGGCGGTGCAGGAACCGACACGCTCTCGTACGCGATCGCGATCGAGGAGCTGACCCGCGTCGACTCGTCCGTCGCGATCACCGTCGCCGCGCACACCTCGCTCGGGACGATGCCGATCTACCTCTACGGCGACGAGCGCCAGCGGCGGGAATGGCTCCCCGACCTCGCCTCCGGCCGCAAGCTCGCCGCCTTCGGCCTGACCGAGCCGGGCGCGGGCTCCGACGCGGGCGCGACCCTGACCCGCGCCGAGCTGCGCGACGGGCAGTGGATCGTGAACGGCTCGAAGATCTTCATCACGAACGCGGGCACCGACATCTCCGCCTGCGTCACGATCACCGCGCTCACCGGCGAGGGCGAGATCTCGAACATCGTCGTCCCGAACG
>DAISLG010000284.1:0-2276 GCA_036820565.1 Gaiellaceae bacterium
GACGAACCGCAGCTCCGGCACCTCGTCGAGCTCGCCGACGTCACGGGCCATCTCCAGGAACGTCAGCAGGCCGGCGCGCTCGCGCGGGCCGAAGCGGTAGCGCAGCTTCTCGAAGTAGCGGGCGAGGAACCCGGCGGGATAGCCGTAGCGCTCCGACGACTCGTAGGCGAGCAGCTCGGGCTCGGCGCGCGCGGCGCGGACGGAGGCGACGAGCGCGTCCTCGAGCTCGGTGAGCCCGTCGACGAGCGGCTCGGGCGCGGCCCAGACCGCGAAGACCATCGGTAGGCCCGTCCGCTCGAGCCAGAGGCGGCCGAGGTCGTGGTGCGGCGTCGGGTCCTCGAACGCGGACTTGAGGGCGGCGTCGCCGATCAGGAGCTTCGCGTCGGCCTCCTCACCCAGCGGGACCTGGGTCGCATCGGGGAGCAGCACCTTGGTCAGCACGACCGAGGTCGCGGACTCGGGCGTCACCGCCACGCTGCGCACGCGCTCGAGCGGCAGCTTCGAGACGAGCTGGATCGAGTCGACCGCTCCCTCCGAGGAGACGCAGAGCCGTGGCAGTAGCCGCAAGGAGTCCGCGTTCCGCGCCCACTCGATCGACGAGATCGGGGCGACGTCGATCTGGCCGCCGATCAGGCGCCTGTTCAGGTCGGTCGGGACGCCCGAAACCTCCTCGACGTCGGCGTCGAGCCGGTAGAAGACCGGCGCCATGTTCACGTACGAGATCCGGCCGAGCTTGATCGCCGTCAATTGACTCGATCCACGGCGGCGTAGGTCAGGGCTTCCAGTTCCTCTCGGTGCGGCTCGCCGTTCAGGTGGGAACGGGCTTTCCTAGCGTAGTCGAGGGCCATCTCCCGGGAGATCGACAAGGCGCTCGTCGCAGCGACGCGGACGAGGACACCGTCGAGCGGGCCGCCGGCGAGCGCGCGCCGGACGACCTCGTCCTCCCGCGCGGCGAGCAGCAGCGGCAGCGTCGGGGTGCCCTCACGGAGGTCGGTACCGGCGATCTTCCCCGTCTCGGTCGTGTCGCCGGAGCAGTCGAGGATGTCGTCGGCGATCTGGAACGCGATCCCGAGCGCGAGGCCGAACGCGCCGAGGTCGCTGCCGCCGAGGCGGCACGCGGCCTCGAACAGCTTCCCCGTCTTGAGCGCGCAGCGGCGAAGGTAGTCCTCGACGGAGATGTCCGGGTCGCGGGCCTGACGGCGCTGGAGCGCCTCGCCGCGGACGAGCGCGAGCGACGACTCGGCCAGGATTTCTACGGCACTCTGGTCGCCGGTCGCCGCGAGCTCGGCGAATGCGCGCGCGAAGAGGTAGTCGCCGGTCGCAAGCGCGGCCCCGGGGCCGTGCGTCGACCAGGCGGTCGGCCGGCCGCGGCGGAACTCGGCGCCGTCGACGAGGTCGTCGTGCACGAGCGTCGCCGTGTGGACGAGCTCGACCGCGACTCCGGCCGCGTACGGCGGCGGGCCGTCCTGGGGCGAGGCGAGGAAGACGAGCAGGGGCCGGAGGCGCTTGCCGCCCGCCGCGAGGGCGTCCGCGCCGAGCTCGGCCGCGAGCCCGGGCCGCGCCGCGACGGCGTCCCGGAGGCGCAGCTCGATCCCGGCCATGTACGCGTCGAGGCCGGGCGCCTCGCGAATTTGGGCCAGCGTCGTCACCGCGCGACTCCCGTGTGCAGCGCGACGATCGTCCCCGCGAGCAGCCGGTAGCGCACGTCGGAGAAGCCGGCGCGCTCGAGCAGCTCCTTCAGCGCGTCCGGGCCCGGAAAGCGCTTCACGCTCGCGGGCAGGTACGTGTACGCGGCCCCGCCGGGGAGGGCCCTGCCGAGCACCGGCACGACGCGGTCGAACCAGAGGTTGAAGAACGGGCGCAGGATTCCGCGCGGCTGCGTGATCTCGAGGATCCCGAGGCGGCCGCCCGGGGAGAGGACGCGGCGCAGCTCGGCGAGGCACCGCTCGAGGTCCGCGACGTTGCGGACGCCGAAGCCGACCGTCGCCGCGTCGAAGCTCCCGTCCTCGAACGGCAGCGCGAGCAGGTCGCCGGCGAGGAACTCGAGCGCGGGCGCCTTCCGGCGCGCGCGCTCGAGCATCCGCTCGGAGAAGTCGAGGCCGGTGACGGCGCCGCCCGCCTTCGCGTCCGCGACAGCGAGGTCGCCAGTGCCGCACGCGCCGTCGAGCACGCGGTCTCCCGGGCGGACGACCGCCTCCGCCGTCAGCCGCCGCCAGCGCCGGTCGAGCCCCGCCGTCATCACGCAGTTCATCGCGTCATAGACGGGCGCGATCCGA
>DAISLG010000285.1:0-2261 GCA_036820565.1 Gaiellaceae bacterium
CCTCGTCGTGGTAGGCGAGGTAGGCCGCGTCGCTCGTCTCCCAGCAGCGCTTCAGGCGACCTCGACCCGGACGACGCCGTCGTCGACGCGCACCGGGAACGTCGCGACGGGCTCGAACGCCGGCAGCGAGAGCGGACGCCCGCTGCGCAGGTCGAATGCCGACCCGTGCCGCGGGCAGATGACGCGGCACTCGTCCTGTTCCCAGTCCCCCTCGCAGAGCGGTCCGTCGTCGTGCGAGCAGCGGTCCTCGATCGCGTACAGCTCGCCGCCGCAGTTGTAGACGCCGATCAACACCTCGCCCGCGTCGAGGATCTTCACCGACCCGGGCGGGAGCTCCGCCAGCGGGCAGACGACCAGCTCAGCCAAGTTCCAGGCCCGCCCACTCCTCTGGGAGCGGCGTGCCCTTCGCCTTGTGCAGCGCGACCTTGAGCACGCCGAGGCCGAGGATCGCGCACTTGAGCCGGATCGGGGTCAGCGGGATCCCGATCTCCTCGAGCAGCTCCTCGCGGGGGAGCGCCGCCACCTCGGTCGCGCTGCGGCCCTGCACCATCTCGATGAGCATCGACGTCGCCGCCTGCGAGATCGCGCAGCCGCGGCCCGAGAACTTGACCTCGTCGATCGTGTCGCCGTCCTCGCCGAAGGAGACGTAGATCGAGACCTCGTCGCCGCAGAGCGGGTTCTGCCCCTCCGCCTGCGCGTCCGGGTCCTCCATCACGCCGTGGCCCCGCGGGTTCTTGTAGTGATCCAGGATCACTTCCCGGTACATCTGGTCGAACTCCTCGCTCATCCCAGCGCCTTCCTGACCTTGTGCAGGCCCGTGACGAGCCGGTCGATCTCCTCGGAGATCGAGTAGACGTAGAAGCTCGCGCGTGCGGTCGCGGCGACGCCGAGGCGCGTCATCAGCGGCTGCGTGCAGTGGTGGCCGGCGCGGATGGCGATCCCCTCCCAGTCGAGGATCTGCGCGACGTCGTGCGGGTGGATCCCCTCGACGTCGAACGAGACGATGCCGGCGCGCCGCTCGGCCGGCGGGCCGAACAGGCGGATCCCGGGGATCTCGCCGAGCCGCTCGAGCGCGTAGACCGTGAGCTCGTGCTCGTGGGCCTCGATCGCGGCGAGGCCGATCTCGGAGATGTAGTCGATCGCGGCGCCCATGCCGACGACCTCGCCGATCGCGGGCGTGCCCGCCTCGAACTTGTACGGCAGCTCGTTCCAGGTCGTCCCTTCGAGCTTGACCGAGCGGATCATCTCGCCGCCGAGATTGAACGGCGACATCGCCTCGAGCAACTCGCGGCGGCCCCAGAGGGCGCCGGCGCCGGTCGGGCCGCAGAGCTTGTGGGACGAGAAGGCAAGGAAGTCGCAGCCGAGCTCCTGGACGTCGATCGTGCGGTGCGGTGCGGCCTGCGCGGCGTCGACGACCATGATCGCGCCCTGCTCGTGCGCCCACGCGGCGAGCTTCTGGACCGGGTTGATCGTGCCGAGCGAGTTCGAGACGAGCCCGGTCGCGACGACCTTGACGTCCCCGCGTGCGGCAATCCCGTCGAGCGCGTCCAGCTGGAGCTCGCCGAGGTCGTCGATCGGGATGTGCGCGAACTCCGCGCCCTGCCGCTTCGCGATGTACTGCCAGGGGACGAAGTTCGAGTGGTGCTCGAGCTCGGTGACGACGACGACGTCGCCCGGGCCGAGGTTGTCGAGCCCCCATGCGTACGCGACGAGGTTCAGCGCCTCGGTCGTCTGGCGCGTGAAGATCACCTCGCGCGCCGAGGGCGCGTTCAGGAACGCGCGCACCTTCTCGCGGGTGCCCTCGTACGCGGCGGTGGCGCGCTCGGCGAGCCCGTAGACGCCGCGGTGGACGTTCGCGTAGTCGTGCTCGTAGAGGTGCCGGATCGCGTCGAGCACCTGGCGCGGCTTCTGCGTCGACGAGGCGGAGTCGAGGTAGGCGACGGGCTGACCCTTCGCGAGGTCCTGGAAGACGGCGAAGTCGGCGCGGACGCGCTGCGCGTCGAGCTTCGGCTGGGTCGCCACGGCCATGCCCTCATCGTACCGGGAGGGCTCAGCGCGACACGTGCTCGCAGCGGCGCAGGCGGTCGGTCCGGTCGGCGAGGACGCGGTCTGTGCCGGGCCCGCAGTCGACCACGTCGCGTGAGCGGTCGTTCGCGTGGACGACGTCGTTGCCCGCTCCAGCGAGGATCGTGTCCGGACCGGGAGCGCCCTCGATCGCGTCGGCGCGAGCTGTCCCCGCGACAACGCACGTGCCGGTCAAC
>DAISLG010000286.1:0-2260 GCA_036820565.1 Gaiellaceae bacterium
GGCCCGCCGCACGGTCGAGCGGCTCGCGACCTGCCTCCAGGGCTCGCTGCTCGTCCGGCACGCTCCGCCCGAGGTTGCCGACGCCTACTGCGCGACGCGCCTCGGCGGCGAAGGGGGCCGGGCCTACGGCACCCTCCCGCGTGGCCTCGACCTCGCCGCGATCGTCGAGCGCCACCGCCCGCACGTGACCGGCCGATCACATGCTCGGCCGACGCCTGTCGAGTGGAATGAGACAGCTCGGTCGTGAGTTTGGTGTGCAGCCTCTTGCCGCCGGGCTCGTTGATCCAGCCGCCAGTCGGTAGCGCCGGCGGCCGTGGCGGAGGATCGACTGCTGCTCGGCGAGTTGTCGGCCGATGATGCCGCGGATTGCCTCGAGCAGATCGCCGCCGGGGGCGGACTCCAAGGCGTAAGACGACATCGTCCTCACGCCCGGAACGTCCGAAGTTTCCCAAACCGCGTGCACGAGTTCGATTCTTGTCGGGGGCATCTTCACGCCTTGACCCTCTTGCGGAGCCTGCGTAGCCTGGATTGTCATCGCTAGACGAAGAAAAGCAGTGTCGTGAGCCTCTACACATGGACTGACCGATGGATCGACCTGCCGCAGGAGCCGCTCGGGTGGATGCACTCCGGCGTCGCGGTCGCCGACGGCTGCGTCGTCGTCGCCCACCCCGGCAAACCGGCGCTTCTCTACTACGACGCCGACGGCAAGCTCGACCGAACGGTCGAACTCGAAGGACTGCTCGAGCCGCACGGCTTCTGGTGCGTCGACGAGGGCGTCTGGATCGACGACGTCGGCTTCAAGCGGCGCGCCTCGGGGCCCGAGTTCGAGACAGAGATGACCAGCGGTCGCGTCGTGCTCGTCGACGACGCCGGATGCGTGCGGCGGGAGCTCGACGATCCGGGCGCAGACTGGTCTCCGACCGCTGTCGCCGTCCTCGAGGAAAGCGGCGACATCTGGGTCGCCGACGGTTACGGGGAGAGCCTCGTGCATCGCTTCGCCGCTGACGGCACGCACCTGCAGACGCTGAGCGGTGCCGAGGGCGCCGGCCGCTTCGACTGCCCGCACGGGGTGCTGGTCGACCGTCGTCGAGGGGAGCCGGAGCTCTACATCACGGACCGCACGAACGCGCGCATCCAGGTGTATGACCTCGACGGCCGCTTTCGCCGTCTCGCAGGCGAAGGAATCGTCGTCACTCCGACTGACATGGCGATCGTCGGCGATACGCTCGCGCTCACCGACTTCACTCAGGCACGCGTCACAATCCTCGACAGAGACGACCAGCTGGTCGAGCACATCGGCGCGAACCCAGAAGCGCGCGAGCGCGACGGTTGGCCCAACGCACGCAACGTGGATGGCGATCTCGTCCGCCCGCAGCTCGAGCCCGGCAAGTTCAACAGCCCGCACACTCTCGCCGCCGACGCAGCGGGCAACCTCTACGTCACTGAATGGCTGCTCGGCGGACGGCTGACGAAGCTCGCTCTCTGCCCATGACGGCCACGGGCGCCCTCGCCGGCGCAAAGGCGACACGGGCTCACGCCGGCCTGACCTCGACGTCGCCGGTGCGCGTCAGGTGGCGCCAGTGGGCGCGCGCGCCGACGAGTGCGCTGACGGTCGACTCGATGATCACCAGGTACATCAGCTGCCGGTAGACGAACTGCTGGAGCGGGAGCGCCCACAGCGGGCGGAGCGACTCGCGGTCGATCCGGAAGGCGAACGCCGCGAGCCCGAGCTGGAGCGCGTTGAAGCCCAGCCAGTAGGCGAGGATCGGCAGCGGATTCGTGAACAGGAGCCCGTAGAGGGCGAACAGGTCGATCAGCGGCGCCGCGATCGGCAGCGCGATCTGGAACAGGATCATGTACGGGAGCGCGAGCCGGCCGATCCGGCGCTGGCGCGGGTCGCGGGTGAGCAGCGCGCGCTTGTGCTTCCAGACCGCCTGCATCGTCCCGTACGACCAGCGGTAGCGCTGGCGCCAGAGGTCGCCGAAGCTCGAGGGGGCCTCCGTCCAGGCGCGGGCGTGCTCGGCGTAGACGACGCGGCGCCCGGTGCGACCGATCGAGAGGGTCAGGTCCGTGTCCTCGGCGAGCGTCGCGCCCGAGACGCCGCCCACCTCGGCGAGCGCGTCGCGGCGGAAGGCGCCGATCGCGCCCGGGACGGTCGGCGTGCACTGGAGCACCTCGTACATGCGCCGGTCGAGGTTGAAGCCCGTCACGTATTCGATGTGCTGCCAGCGGCCGAGCAGGCCGCGCCGGTTGCCGACCT
>DAISLG010000287.1:0-2257 GCA_036820565.1 Gaiellaceae bacterium
CGCGCAGGGTCGAAGCGGACGACAGGCCGGGCCGGCAGCGCGCCGTGGACGTCGGTGTCCCCGACCCAACGCGCCCCCGTGGTCTCGACGAGCAGCTGCGTCGCAAGGGAGGCCGCCTGCGGCGCGAGGTGCGGGTCGACACCTTTCTCCCAACGGCTCGAGCCTTCCGTCCGTAGCCGGAGCCGCTCGGACGTGCGGAAGATCGTGAACGGCTCGAAGTTCGCGGCTTCCAGAAGAACGTCGGTCGTCTCCGGCCCGATCTCCGTCTCCTCGCCGCCCATGATTCCGGCGAGCGCGACCGAGCCCTCGGCGTCGGCGATCATCAGATCCGTCGGCACGAGCTCGCGCTCGACGCCGTCGAGCGTACGCAGCTTCTCGCCCGACTCCGCGCGCCGCACGACGATGCGCCCGCCGGCCAGCTTCGCGAAGTCAAATGCGTGGAGCGGATTGCCGAGCGCGAGCATGACGTAGTTCGTAACGTCCACGACATTCGAGATCGGGCGCATGCCGGCGGCAAGCAGGCGCGCCTTCAGCCAGACCGGCGATGGCGTGATCGTGACGTCGCGGAAGAGCCGGCCAACGTAGCGGGGGCAGCCCTCCAGATCCTCGATCTCGACGTTCACGAGCTCGTCGCCGCTTTGTTCGGGATCGGTGCCCGGAGGCGGCGCGAGCTCGAGGTCGTAGAGGGCGGCGACCTCTCGTGCCAGGCCGTAGACGGACAGGAGGTCGGGCCGATTGCCGGTGACTTCGACGTCCAGCACGAGATCCGCCAAGGGCAACACGTCGGCGAGCGGCGTTCCCGGCTCGCGCTCGGGCAGCAGCATGATCCCGGTGTGGTCCTCGCCCAGGCCGACCTCGTCCTCGGCGAGGATCATCCCGTCGGACACCTCCCCGCGCACCTTCCGGCGCTCGAGCGTGAGCCCGTTCGGGAGGACAGCGCCCGGCAGCGCCACGGCGACCGTCGCGCCGGCGCCGAAGTTCCACGCGCCGCAGACGATCGAGCGAGGCTCGTCCTCCCCCACGTCGACGGCCGTGAGCTGGAGGCGGTCAGCGTTCGGGTGCTTCGCCGCCTCGAGCACGCGCCCGACCCGGAACAGCCCGAGATTCCCTCCGTCGTCGGCGACGCCCCGCGGCTCGATCGCCGCGACGACCGCCGACGACACGCTCAGACGGTCGGAGAGCTCCGCGAGCGGCATCTCGACCGGCACGTAGTCGCGCAGCCAGCTGAGCGGAACGCGCACCTAGAACTGCCTGAGCACTCGGAGGTCGCCCTCCCAGAGCGCGCGGATGTCGGGGATGTCGTGACGGAGCTGCGCCGTGCGCTCGAGCCCGCAGCCGAACGCGAAGCCGCTCCACTCTTCAGGGTCGAGACCGACGTTCTCGAAGACGCGCGGATCGACCATGCCGGCTCCGCCCATCTCGATCCAGCCCGAGTACTTGCAGGTTCGGCACCCGGTTCCCCCGCAGACGCCGCAGGAGACGTCCGGCTCGATGGAGGGCTCGGTGAACGGGAAGTAGTGCGTCCGGAACCGAACCGCGCGCTCCTTGCCGTAGAGCGCCTGCATCACGTGCAGGAGCGTGCCCTTCAGGTCAGCGAGCGTGATCCCGCGGTCGACCGCAAGCCCTTCGAACTGGAGGAAGATCGGATAGCGCGTCGCGGTGATCGCGTCGCGACGGTAGACCCGTCCAATCGAGACCATGTAGATCGGCGGCGGCTTCTCCTCGAGGGCATGGATCTGCGACGGCGACGTCTCGGTGCGCAGCACGCGCTGGTCGTCGAAGAAAAACGTGTCCCGGGGGGATCGAGCGGCGTGCGTGGGCTCGAAGGCAAGCTTGTCGAAGTTGTACTCGACGGTCTCGACCTCGCGGTCGTCGCGGAGCTCGTAGCCGAGTCCAAGGAACGCGTCCTCCACCGCGCGCCGGACCTGCGTGATCGGATGGAGATGCCCGAGCGGGAGCTGCTCGCCCGGCACCGTGACGTCGACGGTCTCGGCGAGGCGCCGGTCGAGCTGGGCTCCGCCAATTCGCGCCGCCGCGGCGTGCTCGGCTTCGTCCAGGCGCGAACGAATGGCGTTCAGCTGCCGCCCTGTGTCCGCGTCGC
Source organism: Gaiellaceae bacterium (assembly GCA_036820565.1). Classification (GTDB taxonomy): domain Bacteria; phylum Actinomycetota; class Thermoleophilia; order Gaiellales; family Gaiellaceae; genus DAISLG01. Next base: position 2,102 of record DAISLG010000287.1, read on the forward strand.
GCACCTTCCTCAGCTCCTGGGGAAGTGGCGCACGACGGTCGGTGAAGCGCGCGTTCACGGCTGAGAGGTCCTCGAGCGTCGAGGCCGCCCCGTACGCGGCGAGCGCCTCTGCTTCGTAGGCCGCCCAGTCCATGGCGGCGACTGTAGTTGATCGTT
>DAISLG010000288.1:0-2252 GCA_036820565.1 Gaiellaceae bacterium
CTAGGAGACGATCCTCGGCGCGCCGGCGGAGCTTCCGGACGATCACCCATCCGGCCAGCGCGAGGAGGACGAACGGGCCGCCTACGATCAGGCCGTAGAGCGCAGCCACGCCGATCCAGCGGAGCGCGTCGAAGGCTCCGTCGAGCGGGCCCGGGTGGTGGTGCTTCGGCTGCGGCGCGGGCTTCCTCGTCGTCAGCTCGACCGAGACGGTCGCGAGCCGAGCGGTGTGGACAGTGCTCGCCCGGCCGCGCTGGAGCCGCTCGACGAGGCTGGTGAGTGCGGCGATCCTGCGCGTGACAGGTGGGGTCTGCGGCTCGGCGCGGAGGTCGCGCAGTTGCTTCTGGAGGCGGGCGATCTGCCGGTCGGTCGCGTCGACGCCGGGCTGCACGTCGCGGATCGAGACGTTCTCGGCCGTGATCCGGCCGAGGGCGGAGAGGCGCGCGACCGCCTCCTGCACGTGACCGATCGGGATCCGGAGGCGCAGCGTCGCGTCGCCCTGGCCGCCGGCGACGCTGACGGAGACGGAGCTCGCATGTCCGCCGAGCCTGCGCGCGATCGCGAGTGCCTTCTTCGTCGCGGCGGAGAGCTCGTCCGGGTCGTGGACGCGGAGCCGGAGGTAGGCGTCGTAGTCCTGGAGGCGCGAGGGGCTCGGGGCGATCGCGACGTCGCCGGAGGCGGCGTTCTGCGGGAGCGTGAGCGTCCGCTGCGGCGCGCTCCCCCGCACGGCCTCGCCGTGCTGGACGACCCGCTGCGTCGAGTGCCGGCCGGTGACGATGGCCGCGGCGGCGACGGCCAGCATGGCCGGGATGGCGACGATGAGCGCGCGGCGCCAGGTGATGCGGCGCCGCGATGGCGGGCGGGTCGCTGCGAGCTCGAGCACGCGCTCGCGCAGCTCGGGCGGCGCGGCGGGGCGAGCGCGGCGAAGCTCGTCGAGGAAGTCAGGCTGCGACATGGTCTCCGATCGTCTCCTCGAGTTTTCGCAGGGCCCGGCTGAGCCGGGTGGAGCAGGCCGTCGGGCTGATCCCGAGCACGCGGGCGGCCGCGGCGGCGTCCAGGTCGAGCAGCACGCGGAGCGCGATCACCTCGCGCTCGCCGGCGGAGAGCCGCCTGAGTGCCCGCTCGAGCGCGGGGGAGAGCCCCTCGGCGACGCGGCCCTCCTCGACCTCGGTGACGCCGGCGGCGTACACCGTCTCGCGGCGGACGCGACGTCGCTCCGAGCGGAAGTGGTCGAGCGCGACCGACCGCGCAACCTGGCAGAGCCACGTCCGCGCGCTGCCGCGCCGCTCGTCGAAGCGGTGCCAGAGCCGAAGCGCGCGCTCGAAGGTCTCGCCGGTCAGGTCCTCCGCGACGGCCCGGTCGCCGGTGAAGTACGAGAGGTAGCCGTAGACGTCGTCCAGGTGCGCCTCGGCGGCTCGGGAGAAGCTCGTCACGGGCTGTATACGCCGCCGCGCGCGCTCACGTCACACGGACTTCGCGTGGAGGGCCTTCAGCCGCCGGATCTGCTCCGCGTCGGGCCCGTGCCCGTCGGAGCCCTCGACCTCCGCGACCGCGGTCAGGCCCTGGAGGTCGGGATGGCCGAGGAACGTGCCGAGGCCGTCTCCCATCAAGCCCTCGCCGATGTTCGCGTGCCGGTCCCGGTTCGAGCCGGCCTCCGCCTTCGAGTCGTTGACGTGCAATGCGCGCAGCCGGTCGAAGCCGATCCGCCGGTCGACCTCGTCGAGCACGCGGTCGAGCGTGTCGCGGTCGGTGACGTCGTAGCCGGAGACGTAGAGGTGGCACGAGTCGAGGCAGATCCCGAGCCTCGGGTGGGCGTCGAGCCGGTCGTAGATCGTCGCGAGCTCGTCGATCGAGCGGCCGATCGTGCCGCCCGCGCCGGCGGAGTTCTCCATCAGCAGCCACGTCCGCTCGGGACAACGGTCGAGCACGCTCGCAAGGGCCGGGACGACGCGCTCGAGGCCCGCGTCGAACCCGGCTCCGAGGTGCGATCCGACGTGGAAGATGACCGCGTCGGCCTCGATCGCGGAGGCGACCTCGACCGTGCTCGCGAGCGCGGCGACGGACTTCTCGTGGAGGTCGTCCCGTGGGCTTGCGAGGTTGATCAGGTAGAGCGCGTGGCAGACGACGCCGGCGAGGCCGACCTCGGCACGCCGCGTGCGAAAGAGCTCGAGGTTCGCGTCGGAGTGGTTCGTCGGCCGCCACATGCGCGGGCTCTGCGTGAACACCTGGACGCAGTCGCCGCCGATCGCCTCGAT
>DAISLG010000289.1:0-2189 GCA_036820565.1 Gaiellaceae bacterium
CGCCCGAGCCGGAGCCGGAGCCGGAGCCGGAGCTGCTTCCGCCCGAGCCAGAGCCGGAGCCGGAGCCGCTTCCGCCCGAGCCGGAGCCCGAACCGCCTCCGTCCGAGCCGGAGCCGCCGGTGCCTGAGCCGGTCGCGCCGCCGACGGCGCCTCGTGTGCTCGAGCCTGCGCCGGGCCAGTGGAGCGTCGAGGGCCTCGCCCGGCTCGTCGAGCGGCGCGCGCCCGACTTCCCCGACCGGGCCGACGAGTGGCACTACTACGTGGTCTTCCTGCGGGAGCAGGCCGACCTCGACGGCGTGCTGCCACCGTCCTTCGACGCCCTCGTGACCGAGGTGTTCGCCGACCTGGTCGAGCGTCCGCCCGCGTGACGAAAGCGCTGGGCCCGCTCACCCTCTGCTACCACGCCGTCTCGGCGGGCTGGGAGCACGGGCTCTCGCTCGCCCCCGCGACATTCGAGCGCCAGCTGCGGGCGCTCCTCCGCGCCGGCTTCCGCCCGGCGACGGCCGCCGAGGTGGCACGCGGGCGGGGCCGCCTCCTGCACGTGACCTTCGACGACGCCTATCGCAGCATCGCGCCCGCCCTCGACGCGCTCGAGCGGCTCGGCATCCCCGCGAGCGTTTACGCCTGCTCTGCCCACGCAGACCGGGGCGGCGCGCCGCTGTCCGTCCCGGAGCTCGAGGCGCAGCCGCAGGACGAGCTCGCCACGATGGACTGGGACGCGCTGCGCTCGCTCGCGCGGCGGGGCTTCGAGGTCGGCTCGCACACCGTCTCGCACCCGAGGTTGACGCACCTCGCCGACGAGGCGCTCCGTCGCGAGCTCGAGGTGTCGAAGGAGCGGATCGAGACCGAGCTCGGTCGGCCCTGCCCGCTGCTCGCCTACCCGTACGGAGACGACGACGCCCGCGTCCACGCAGCGGCGCGCGCGGCCGGCTACGAGCTCGCGTTCGCGCTCCCCGGCAAGGCACGGCCCCGGGATCCGCTTGCGCTTCCGCGCGTCGGCGTCTACCGCAAGGACTCGCTGCCGAGGCTCGGTGCGAAGGTGCTCGCCCGACCCGGCTCCTGAGAAGCTCTAACGCACTGACGAAAGAAAGCCCCGGAGCCTGGGGAGGCTCCGGGGCTCAGAAGAAAGCCGGGCGTCTGGGGCCGGGTGGCCGCTAGGGCCGGGTGGGGCGCTGCCGCGCCGTCAGGCGGAGCAGGAAGCCGGCGCCGATCAGGGCCAGGCCGACGATCAGGAAGAGCGCGAGCTCGGCTCCCGTGAAGGGAAGCGTGCCCGTGGTCTTCGACGTCCCGAGTACGGCGGCGGCCTTCGCCGGGGCGACGGCTGCGGGCCGGCCCTTGAGCGTCTTCTGCTGGCCGGCGACGCCGGTGGTGGGAGCCGACGCTGCGGCCGGCGCGACGAATGCCGGAGCGGGCAGGATCGTCGCCTGCTGCCCCGCGACGCCGCTCGTCTGCGGCTGCGCCGCGGGCGTCGCTGCCGGAGTCTCGGCCGGCGTCGGCGCCCCTGCGGGCGTCTGCGGCGGCGTCGGCGTGACCGTCGGCGTTACCACCGGGCTCGAGCAGCCGTACCCCTGGACCGTCGGGTCCTGGAGGAACGAGGTCAGCTCCGCGGCGGTATAGGTTCCGTCGAGCCGGCCGTCGGCCAGGTCGGCGCAGATGTCCTGGGGAGAGGCGGCGAATGCCCCCGTCGCTCCCCCGAGCGTGGTCGCGGCCATCATTCCCGCGACAATGAGTGTGATTCGTCCCCGACGCATTAGTTCGTCCTTTCGCCTAGCTTTCGACTTCTGCGCGTAGAACGAACCAGACTCGATTTTGGATACGGCTCAGACCACAGCTACCCCTCGTTTCCAAACCCTGTTCGGGCAGCGGGGAATCGTGGCGGCTCTCCCGACGGTGGCGGTCGCGCTCGCGGCGTGCGTCCTCGCCTGGGACTACCGCGGGAGCATCGCCTCCGTCGACTGGCTGCTGTTCGCGGTCGTGGCCGCGCTGCTCGTCGCCGTGATCCTCCTCTCCGGGGCCGCCGCCCGGCCCGCGCGCGGCGCGCTCGTGTCGGTCACCCTCCTGCTCGGGCTCGCGGTCTGGGCCACCGCCTCGCTCGCGTGGTCGCCCGCGCCCGCGCTCGCGCGCGACGAGGGGCTCCTGACCGTCTTCTACGCGGCGGCGTTCCTCGTGCCGCTGCTGACGCTGCGCAC
>DAISLG010000290.1:0-2174 GCA_036820565.1 Gaiellaceae bacterium
CGCACAGTCTGCCGTTCTTCGCTGCCGACCGGCATCACCCTTTCGGGGGTTATCCACAAGGCAGTGGAAAACGTGTGAAAAGGGCCCGGTTCCGGCCTAGTTGATAATTCCGCGTCGAAAGCCCACAGCAACAGCGTGGGCTCTCGAGCGTGCCTGGAGCTTCGCCAGCAGGTGGCGGACGTGCGACTTGACCGTCTCCTCCGAGAGGAAGAGGCGCACGCCGATCTCGCGGTTCACCAGGCCGTCGCTCACGAGTTGGAGCACTTCGACCTCGCGGGTCGTGGGCTCCTGCTCGAGCGCGGGCAGCGGGGCCATCAGCGGGATGATCTCGGCGTTCCCGTTGGTGCGCCGGGCGGCAACCGCCTCGAAGCGCCGCTGATGGTCCATGTAGCGACTCATGATCTCTTTGCGCTCTGCTGCATCCACGCCCCTGGTATCGGCGGCTCTACAAAGCGTCTTTAGCCCTGCTATCCCCCCCGCTTGAGGGATATGCCCTGCGCGATCCGGGCGATCTCGGCCCGCGAGGCGGCCGGCGACGAGCAAACCGCGACCCCGAGGCCGTCCACGAGCGCGGCCTCGTGGTAGACGCCGTCGAGCTCGCCGCTCTTCACCGCGACCGCCGAGCCGGGCAAGAGATCGGGCAGCAGCGAGTCCTGCGCGAGCGCCATCGCCCCGACGATCCGCTCCTCGCCCGCGAGCGCCGCGAGCCCGTGCGCGAGGTCGCGCGCGCACGTGAGGTTCTCGGGCCCGTCCGCGATCATCTTCCGGCGCAGCACCGTCCGCTCGAGCCCGAGCCGCTCGATCTCGCCGTTGACCGCGTCGAAGCCGAGCCGGTCGATCAGCACGTTCGTCGCCGCGTTGTCGGAGACGGCGAGCGCGAGCAGCGCGAGATCGCCGAGCGTGAGCGTCGCCGTCAGCCGGTCGGAGAGCGAGAACGGCGTCGGCTCGACCGGCGCCGGCTCGTCCGGGTCGAGGCCGGAGCGCCAGAACGCCGAGGCGACGAACAGCTTGATCGTCGACGCCGCCGGCAGCTGGACGCCGCCGTTCTCCTCGCGACCGTCGCTCGACGCCCAGGCGATCAAAGGCGGACGAACTTGCGGCGGCGCGCGCGCAGCGACTCCGGCTCGGGCTCCTCGCCGACGCCGCGGTCGTCGCGGCTCGTCGCGTGGAGGATGCGGCCCTCGCCGAGCCAGAAGGCGATGTGGTCGGCCTCGGCCTCGCCGTAGGTGACGAGATCGCCCGGCTGCGGCTCGGCGACCTCCGTCCCGGCCTCCTCCTGCTGGTCGGCGTCGCGCGGGACGATCCGGCCGAGCCGCCGGTAGGCCATGTGCACGAGGCCGGAGCAGTCGATCCCCTGCTCGGTCATCCCGCCCCAGAGGTACGGCGCGCCCGTGTAGCTCCGCGCCTCCGCGACCGGGTCGCCGTCGCGGGGATCGGGCAGCTCGCCGACGCCCTGGTCGAGGTGCTCGGCACGGATCCAGCCGGGGTAGTCGTACGCGGTCGTGACGCGGGCCCAGCCGTCGCGGAGCTCGTGGAGCTCGAGCGGCTCGCCGCGCAGCGCCTGCGTCACCTGCTCGGCGTCGTCGCGCGGCTCGGCGCGGATCGGGGCGATCTCGGCGGCGCAGATCACGCGGCCAACTCTGCCAGCCGGCGCTCGAGGTTCGCCTTCACCCCGGGCCAGTCGTCGTCGACGATCGCGTAGTAGGCCGAGTCGCGGACATGGCTCGGCAGGATCATGTGCTTGCGGTGGACGCCCTCGAACCGCGCCGGCAGCGCCTCGAGCGCGCCGCGTGCGCGCAGGTTCGTCGCGTCGGTCTTGAACTCGACGCGCATCGCTCCCCAGCGCTCGAACGCGTGCTCGAGCAGCAGCAGCTTCGTCTCGGCGTTCGCGCCCTGCCGGTGCGCGGAGCTCGCGACCCACGACCAGCCGATCTCGACGCCGCGATGCTCCGGGCGGATCGTCAGGTAGCGCGTCGACCCGATCGGGACGCCGCCCGAGACGATCGCGAACGGGATCTCGTCCTCGGCCGCGAGCGCGCGGTCGAGCCAGGCCTCGTCGGGCACCTGGACGAGGTAGCGGAAGAGGTCGGGCTCGGCCCTGGCCGCCGCGAGCAGCGCCGGCCCGTGGCGCGGCTCCAGCGGCTCGACCGTCACGAACCTCCCCTCGAGCGGCT
>DAISLG010000291.1:0-2152 GCA_036820565.1 Gaiellaceae bacterium
CGCCGAGCTCTTCGAGCAGCGGCGTCGTGTCGAGCGGGTCGTAGCCGAACCGCTGGGCCATCTGCTCGCTCGTGGGGCGCGTGCCCTCGCGGAAGTAGCCGCGCAGCAGCTCGCCCGTCTCGCTCCGCTTCCACCAGTCCTCGCCGATCTCGGCGACCAGGTGGTGGCGGAGCTGGGCGGAGCGGATCCAGGCGCGGAGGTAGTCGGCCGAGTAGAAGCCCGCGTCCATGTCCGAGAGGTACGCGTCCCGGCGGTACCGGATCCCCGTCGCCGCGGTCAGGTACTCCTCGTAGCCGGCGTCCGTGCCGCCGTCCTCGGCGAAGCGGGTCCAGAAGTCGAGCTCGAAGCGGAGCTTCGCCTCGTAGCGGCGGAAGAGCAGCGCCTCGAGGAAGGTCGTCGCCTCCGCGTTCTCCCGCGCGTCGGCGTCGGAGAGGCCGAAGTGCTCGGCGTGCCAGCCCGGCTCGCGCGAGATCGCCTCGACGATGTACGAGTAGATCTCCGTCAGCGCGTGGTCGCGCGAGATCCGGCGATAGATGTACGGGAGCTCCGGGTCGCAGCCGGCGTAGTGCAGCGCGTGGCCGGCCTCGTGCAGGAACGCCTGGTAGTCATGGAGGCCGCCCTGGGCCCGCGTGATCAGGTGGACGACCGTCGGCGGGTCGGACGCGATCACGCAGGCGCGCGGCGCCTTCTGCGGCCGGTCGTCGAGGTCGAGCCTGATGTTGGGGTCGCCCGCGAGGTCGAAGCCGAGCCGCGTGAGCGTCTCGAGACACACCTCGGTGGCCCGCTCCTTCGTGTAGGTGGCCTCGAGCACGGAGAGCCGGCGCATGTAGCTGACGTGGTACGACGACGGAATCTCCTCGCTCGCCCCGCCAAGAAGCCGCTCGAACCAGTGCGCCTTGAGCCGCTCGAACGCGCCGGCCGAGTCGTCGCTCGCCTGCTTCAGCACGCCGGAGAGGTCGCGCAGCGAGATGTTCTTCTCCTCCTCGTTGCGCCTGACCGCGTCGGGCTCCTCCGAGAACGTCGCGGCGAGCCGCTCCGACGCCTCGAGCAGCTCGAGCCGGTCGCCGTTGAACCGGGCCGACGCCTCGGACTGGAGCTGGCCGAGTTGCTCGCGGTCGGCGTAGTCGGCCAGCACGGCGAGCATCGCCTGCGCCGCCCTGAGCGGCAGGGCCTTGCCCTGGAACGAGACCCGCTCGGCGAGAAGCCGGTTCTCCAGCTCGTCCTCGCCGGCCGCGAGCTCGGCCGCGATCAGGCCCGACTCGCAGGTCTTCCGGAGGCGGTAGGCCAGCTCACGCGCGTCAGGGTCCGGAGCCTCGCGCTCCGCCGTCCACAGCGCGTCGAGCTGCTCGCGCGTGAACAGGTCGGCGTAGCGCGTGACGATCTCCGCCTGCTCGGACGTCTCCTTCTCGCCGACCCGCACGGCGCGCCACTCCTCGGAGCGCTCGAACAGGTACCGCTGGAGGCGATCCCCGTAGTCGGTGGGGGTGCGAAGCTCGGCGACGCTCATCGCCGGGGAATGTATCCGGTCGCCGTCAGGTCCCGAGCCGTCGCAGCGAGGTCCTCGAGCGAGAACGGCTTGGTGACGATCCGGTCGGCGATCGCGCGCACGTCCGGGCCGATCTCGGCGGAGCCGGTGAAGAGCGCGACGGGCAGCTCGGGGCGGTCGCGTTTCAGCTCGGCCAGCAGGTCGCGCCCGTCGGCTCCCGCGACGTGGACGTCGAGCAGGACGAGGTTCACGACCTCGCTCGCGAGCGTCCTCCGCGCCTCCTCGATCGTCGCCGCCTCGTGCACCGTGTAGCCCTCGAACTCGAGGTTCACGCGACAGAGCAGCCGCAGCGACGGGTCGTCGTCGACGACCAGGACCGTTGGCACAGGGCCCCCCATGGCTGCGACTCTAACGCAGGCCGTACCCATTCGGCGGGCGGCGGAGTTTACGACATAGAAATGATAAATCGCACCCCACCCCCCCGACAGCACGGCGACGCGATGGACGGTCTCCCCCGTCCGACGCTCCAGTACCGGCTCAAGGCCTGGCGCGAGTTCCAGCGGGCGATCGACCCGTTGGCTCCGCCTAAGCCGATGCGACCCTGGCAGCACTAGCCAGCCGGCGAAGCGACTCGGCCCGCCCCAGCAGCTCCAGGCTCTCATAGAG
>DAISLG010000292.1:0-2115 GCA_036820565.1 Gaiellaceae bacterium
AGATCCAGGCCGCGCTGCAGAAGATCGACATGCGGCCCGACTTCAAGGCCTACGAGGTGATTCGGTACCGAACCGCCGACGACCAGTAGCTAGGAGGGTTTGGTGGAACGTGGCCCGACGGCACAGCTGGCGTTTCGCCAAGCCCTCCTAAAGTTCGAGCAGCGGCGTTCCGCGAAGGCCCGTCATGTCCCCGCCCAGGAGGGCGCAGGCCGTGGCGGCGACGTCGATCACGTCCTCGTCGCCGCGGCCCGCGACGATGCGAGACCGGCCCGAGACGAGCAGGGCCCAGGCGTCGGCCGTGTGCCCGCCGGCGCGCCCGCTGCCCTGCCCGCTCCGGTCGATCTGACCGAACTGCGGCGACACGACGGCCTCGAGGTGCGCGCTCGGCGTCTCCTCCCAGCGGACGAGCAAATCCGGGAGCAGGGCACGGGCAGGAGCGTCTTTGCCGACGACGTCTTCCATTCGGTCGACTCCAGCGATTGCCGGAGCGCCGTCGAGGTCGCGAAAGCTCAGGAGCCCTTCGGCGATCCGGTCGCACAGCTCGTCGGCCTCGCCCGGATCGACGATTCCGTCGCGCTCGCGCCCGCGGACGTTCAGGCGGATCTGCCCGTTGTGGTCGCTCGGCTGGGCGAACGCCTTCGTCTTGCTCCAATCCACGCCCGCGACGCTCGTCCGCGCCATGACCTCGCGGCTGAGAGTGGGGCCGAGGGTTTGGGTGATCAGCCCGCGCACCTGCGTGGGGACGGCCGCTCGGAGCCGCCAAAGCGGACTGGCCGAGCGCCGGGGCTCGACCCTGCCTTCGACCGCCGCGTCGAGCATCGGCCCGAGAAAGTCGGAGCGGCTGTTGTTCTTGCCCATTCCGAGAGGCGAGACGACGATGACGTCAGCGTCCTCGGGTAGCGCGTTCAGCACGCGGCCGAGCCCGCGGTCGACGTCTTCGTAGAGCTCGCCGAGCGTGCCTTCCAGCAGGCGCTTCGTCGGCTCGTCGAGGGAGTCCTCGTCGAGCTGGGACAGATCCCAGAACTGGTGTCCGCCGATGTGGCAGGAGAGAAACGTGAGCCACACCAGGTCGAAGGAGCCCTCGGCGAGCAGGCCCAACGCGGCGTCCGCGAGCCGCCCAGGAGCTCCCAGCAGCCGGCGTCGGAGCGCAAGGAGGCTCGGGACGTGTGGCCGGCCGAACACCTCCTCCACGTACGGGGGGCGACGACCGATCAGCCCGTTGATCGTTCGGCCTGCAGCGCGCGGCGATGCCCAACGCTCGATCCCGAGGTAGTTGTGGAACTGGACGCCCGACGCGACCACGCTGGCCGCCTCTCGAGGCGGGTAGCCCTCGTATGGATCGAGCGCCAGCGAGCGCCGCCGGGCTCGAGCCAGGCGGTCCCACGTCGGCTCCGGGGCTTCGAAGGAGCGGCGGAAGCGGATCCGTTGCTCCTCGGGCGACCACTGGAGGATGTAGTACTGGGCGTGCGTGCCGAGCTCGATCCCGCTGTAGAGCGTCGGCTGCGTCGCGCCCGTGAAGTGCGACGCCGGGGTCTGCAGCGATCGCCATTCGCCTCGCTCGACAGTCCTGCGAGCGTCGGCAGCCGGCCCTCGCCGAGCAGTTGGTCGACGAACGTGCGGCTCAGCGCGTCAAGCTGGAGGATCGCGAGCATCAGGGCGAGGTCGGGATCGGTTGCCAGACGCCGGCGCTGGTCGCAGAGGCCCGCGCGGCGTCGACCGCGGCCATCACCGCGAGCCCATCGTCGACGGTCGCGACGTCGTGGCCGGTCTCGCCGCGAACGGAGGCAGCGAACGCGTCGAGCTGTCGCGTCAACGAGGGAACGAGCGGAGACTCCGGCGCCCAACCGAGCCGGGCGAGTACGCCCTGGAGCACGCCCCCGGCGGAGTGGCGGCCGACGAGGCTCCCGTTCGACCGGATCTCGGCGACCTCGCGGTACGGCCGATTGGTCCGCATGTCGATGTGCGCGGTGCCGCGCCCTTCCTCGAGCTCGAGCTCGACCGACGCTCCATGGCGCGACTCCCGCGCGCGCAGACGCGCCACGTCCGCGCCCGTCAGCCAGCGGACGAGGTCGAATGCGTGCGGGCCGGTGTCCAGCAGGAGCGGATCGTCGCCGC
>DAISLG010000293.1:0-2099 GCA_036820565.1 Gaiellaceae bacterium
GCGCACGATCTTGTTCAGCTTCTCGACGACGTGCACCGGCATCCGGATCGTCCGGGCCTTGTCGGCGAGCGCGCGGGCGACCGCCTGGCGGATCCACCACGTCGCGTACGTCGAGAACTTGAAGCCCTTGCGGTAGTCGAACTTCTCGGCGGCGCGGACGAGCCCGATCGTGCCCTCCTGGATCAGGTCGAGGAACGGCAGGCCCTGGTTGCGGTACTTCTTCGCGATCGAGACGACGAGGCGGAGGTTCGCCTCGACCATCTGCTGCTTCGCGCCGTGGTCACCGCGCTCGATCCGCTTCGCGAGCTCGACCTCCTGCGCGGCGGTGAGCAGCTCGACCTTGCCGACGTCCTTGAGGAAGAGCTGGAGCGAGTCGGTCGAGACCTCGCGCGACTCCGGGATCTCCTCCTCCTCGGCGTCCGGTCCGTCGACGACGTCGATGCGCAGCTCCTCGAGCGCGCGATAGAAGTCGTCCAGCTGCGCCGCGTCCAGCTCGAGCTCGCCGAGCGACGTCGAGATCTCCTCCGGCGTGAGCGACCCGGCGAGACGTCCGGTCTCGAGCAGGAGCTTCGTCTCGTCCAGCTCGAGAACGTTCCGCCGTACTTCCGCTGCGCTCATCCGGATCCCCCTAATCGTGCGATGCAGCACCCTTACAAATGGGCCGGACGGACGCCATAGGCCGAACGGCTCATCTTTGTGACTTCTGGTCCTACCGAGTTACAAGACGCAAAAGGAAGGTATTTGCTTCCCTGCCGAGCACTGTTCTCGGCCCCAGCGCCCGTGCCCGCTCGAACTGCGCCTTGGCCGCGTCGCGCTGGCCGGTCCACGCGAGCAGGAGCCCGAGGTGGAAGCGGACGCTCTGGCTATGCGGGAACCGGCGCGTCAGCGGGCCGAGCCGACCGAACGAACGGCCGAGCCGGTCCTTGTCGAACAGGGCGACGGCGGCGGCCACCTGCGCCTCGTCGTCGCCCGGCCGCGCCCGCGCGGCGGCGGCGTAGAGCCGCTCCGCGGAGAGCCGGCGGCCGCGAAGCTGGAGCAGGATGCCGCGGCGGAGCTCGGGATCCGGTCGCAGCTGCTGGAAGACGGGGGCGCCCTGGAAGAACGACGGGTGGAGGAGTGTGTCCGCCTGGATCGCGTAGGGCGTGTCCGGCCCGACCCTCTTCGTCGCGCGGAAAGCGGCGACGGCGTCGTCGGAGTAGCCGGCCCAGTAGAGAGCGACGCCGAGGTTGTAGAGGACGACCGGGTCGCGGGGCCGCCGCCGCGCGAGCTCCTGCATCGCGTCGAGGCTGCCCTTCGGCCAGCGCGTGAAGGCCGCGCGGATCGCGCCCGCGGCGGGCGACGGCAGGACGAGCACCGGCGTCGGCTTTCCGGGCCGCGACTTCCGGGGAGCCGGGCTCTGGCGGGTCGCGAGCGTCACGCCCACGGCGATCGCGGCGGCGGCGGCCGCTGCGGCCGCGACGATCAGGGACACGCGCGCTCGCGGGCTCACCGCCGGCGAGCCTAGCGGGAATGCAGACACCTCTCGCTATCGTTTGAGGACGTATGGCCGGTTATCGCGAGCTGCTCCAAAGCGTCAAGGCGGAGATCGCCGAGATCGACGCTGCCGCCGCGCAGAAGCGTGAGGGAGCCGTCTTCCTCGACGTCCGCGAGCGCGACGAGTGGGAGGAGGGGCACATCCCCGGCGCCGTCCACATCCCGCGCGGCACGCTGGAGTACCGGATCGGCCGCGAGCTGCGCGACCCGAGCCAGGAGATCGTCGTCTACTGCGCCGCCGGCGTCCGCTCCGCGTTCGCCGCGAAAACGCTCGCCGAGCTCGGCTACGAGCAGGTCGCCTCGCTCGCCGGCGGCTTCACCGACTGGACGCGGAACGGCTTCCCGGTCGAGCTCCCCCGTTCGCTCAGCCCCGAGCGGCGCACGCGCTACAGCCGCCACCTGCTGATCCCCGAGATCGGCGAGGAGGGCCAGCTGAAGCTGCTCGACTCGCGCATCCTGCTGGTCGGCGCGGGCGGGCTCGGCTCACCGGCCGCGCTCTACCTGGCCGCCGCCGGCGTCGGCACGCTCGGGATCGTCGACGCCGACATCGTCGACGAGACGAACCT
>DAISLG010000294.1:0-2089 GCA_036820565.1 Gaiellaceae bacterium
AAGGCGATCATGGGCCACAAGAAGGGCGAGACCGTCGAGGTCTCCGCTCCGCGCGGGTCCCTCAAGTTCAAGATTCTCGACATCAAGGCGGCCTAGCGTCCCTGCCCGGCCGGCCGTGCCCGGTCCGGCCACGGCCGGGGTCTGACCCCGGCCATGTCCCGCTAGGGTCGCAGCCGTGGTCGACGCCGTCCTGCTCGACGAGGCTCGGCTCGCGGAGGCGAGCGCCGTGCTGGCGCGCGCTTTCCACGACGATCCGGCCTGGGTCTTCGTCTTCCCGGACGAGGAGCGGCGGCAGCGGCACCTGCCCTGGATCTTCCGGATCTCGCTGCGCCGGGCGATCCGCAGCGGCCGCGCCTACACGACGGCGGACGTCGCGGGCGTCGTGCAGTGGGTGCCGCCCGGCGAGCACCGGCAATCGCTCGACCTCGCCATCGCAACCGTCGCGTTCCGCCTCCGCGGCGCCCTGCCGCGGCTGCTCGCGTACGGCCGCTCGATCCAGGAGCTCAAGGACAGGACCCCGGAGCCCGCGTACTGGTACCTCGGCGGGATCGGCGTCGACCCGGGGAGGCGGCGCGGCGGCGTCGGCGCGGCTCTGCTCAGGCCCGGGCTCGACCGCGCTGACGCGGCCGGCCTTCCCTGCGTGCTGCTGACGAACAACGAGGCGAACTTCTCCTTCTACGAGGCGGCCGGGTTCGCGGTCACCGCCTCGGAGCAGCCGCCGCGCGGCGTGCCCAGGGTCTGGGCGATGACGAGACCTCCTCGTTAGGCTGGCGCGATGGCACCGAGACGCTTTCCCGACCGCGACGAGATCGCCGCCGTCCGCGCCGAGGCGGCCGGGCTCGAGCTGGGCGCGGAGGCCGGGACGAAGCGCCGGCTCGCGGGCCGCGTCCTCGGCCGGCGGGGCATGGGCAAGCTCGTCTTCCTCGACCTCGTCGACCGCTCGGGCCGGATCCAGCTGCTCTGCCCCGTGGAGCGGACCGGGCCCGTGGACGTCCACCTCGGGGACATCGTCGGCGTCACCGGCTCGCCGGCCCAGTCACGGCGCGGCGAGCCCTCCCTCGCCGTCGACGAGCTGGTGGTGCTCGCCGAGATCGCGACACCGCTGCCGGACACCTTCCACGGCCTGACCGACGTCGAGGCGCGCTACCGCCGCCGTCACCTCGACCTGCTGATGAACGAGGAGAGCCGCGCCGACTTCATCCTCCGCGCGCGGATCGTCTCGTCCCTGCGGCGCTACCTCGACGGCGAGGGGTTCATCGAGGTCGAGACGCCGGTGCTCCAGCCGCGCTACGGCGGCGGGACCGCGCGGCCGTTCGAGACGCACCACGCCTGGCTCGACCGGAAGGTCTACCTCCGGATCGCGACCGAGCTCTACCTGAAGCGGCTGATCGTCGGCGGGCTCGAGCGCGTCTACGAGCTCGCGAAGGACTTCCGCAACGAGGGTGTCTCGTACAAGCACAGCCCGGAGTTCACGATGGTCGAGTGGTACGAGGCCTACGCCGACTACGAGGACACGATGCGCCGGATGGAGCAGTGCGTCGAGTTCGTCGCGCGCGAGACGGTCGGCGGGACGAAGGTCGCCTTCCGCGGCCACGAGGTCGATCTCGCCGCTCCGTGGCGCCGCGTCCGCTTCACCGAGGCGCTGGCCGAGCACGGCCTCTGGATCCGCGACGAGGCCGAGCTCCGCGCCGAGCTGAAGTCCCGCGGCGTCGACACCGAGCAGGATCGGAGCTGGGCCGCGCTCGTCGACCACGCGCACTCGCACTTCGTCGAGCCGACGCTGATCCAGCCGACGATCCTGCTCGACTACCCGATGGAGCTGTCGCCGTTCGCGGTCGCCCACGACGACGACCCGACGCTGACGCAGCGGTTCGAGTTCTTCGTCGGCGGGATGGAGCTCGGGAACGCGTTCACCGAGATCAACGACGCGGCGACGCAGGCCGAGCGCTTCGAGCAGCAGGCCGGGGAGGCCGAGGGCGAGCAGGGCGATCCCGACTACGTCGAGGCGCTCTCGTACGGGATGCCGCCGACCGGCGGCCTAGGGCTCGGGATCGACCGGCTGGCGATGGTCCTGCTCGGGCGGGACAAC
>DAISLG010000295.1:0-2081 GCA_036820565.1 Gaiellaceae bacterium
CCGCAGGTCGCCTGGAAGATGGCGCGCGGCTACAAGGGCGCGTTCGGCGGCGCGAAGATCAACAGCCCTGCGGTCTGGCTCGCGTTCTGCGCGCTCTTCCTGCTCGGCCTCGTCGACTGGCGCCGCCTGCGCTCGCTGCGCAACCTCGACCTCGTGGCCCTGCTCTCGTTCTCGGTCTCACTCTGGTTCTTCAACCGCGGCGAGATCTTCACGAGCGTCCCGCTCGTCTACCCGCCGCTCCTGTACCTGCTCGCGCGCGCCGCCTGGACGGGCTGGCGCGGCCGCATGACGCCGGGCCGGACGGTGTGGCCGGTCTGGCTGCTCGCCGCGGTGACCGTGTTCCTCGCCGGCTTCCGGATCGGGCTGAACGTGCGTGCGTCGAACGTGATCGACGTCGGCTACGCCGGCGTGATCGGCGGCCATCGCATCCTCCACGGCGAGATGCCGTACGGGCACATGCCGGCCGAGGGGACCCTGAAGGCCTGCGGGCAGGCCGACTCGGAGGGGGAGATCCGCGAGCGGATCCAGGCGAACGGCCGCTGCGAGTCGGCGAACGACCGCGGCGACACGTACGGCCCGGTCGCCTACGAGAGCTACGTCCCGGGCGTGCTCGCACTGGGCTGGACCGGCAAGTGGGACGACCTGCCGGCCGCGCACTTCACGGCGATCCTGTTCGACGTGCTCTGCCTGGTCGGGCTCGCGCTCGTCGGCCGGCGCCACGGAGGCGACCGGCTCGCGGTCACGCTCGCGTTCGCCTGGGCCGCCTACCCGTTCACCCAGTACGTCTCGAGCTCGAACACGAACGACGCGCTCGTGCCCGCGTTCCTCATCTGGGGCTTCTGGCTCGCGAGCTCGGACTGGGCACGCGGCGCCTTCGCCGCGCTCGCCGGCTGGACGAAGTTCGCGCCGCTGCTGATCGCGCCGCTCTGGCTGAGCTACCCGGAGCTGCGCTGGCCCCGGCGGCGCGCGGTCTACGGGTACGTGCTCGCGACCCTCGCCGCCTTCTTCGTGCTGCTGCTCGAGCCGAGCCCGCTGCACGCGGCGCGCGTCTTCGCCGAGCGCACCATCGCGTGGCAGATCGGGCGCTCGTCGCCCTTCTCGATCTGGGACTGGCGGGCCTACCACGCCGGCCTGCCCGACCTGCACCTCGTCCAGTACGCGTTCGAGGGGCTGCTCGTGATCGGCTCCGTGCTCGTCGCCGTGTTCCCGCGGCGGAAGTCGCCTCTCCAGCTCGCCGCGCTGACGGCTGCGATCCTGATCGGGTTCGAGCTCGTCCTCACCCACTGGTTCTACCTTTACCTACCGTGGTTTTTCCCCTTCGCCGCCTACACGACTCTCGCCTCCTCGCCGCCGCGCTCGCCGTCGCCGTCTTCCTGACGTCCTGGGGCCTGCTCCACGTGGGCTTCTACACGCATGACCAGGTGACAGACGTGCCGGTGTACGAGACCTACGGCCACGCGATCGCCGCCGGGAAGGTGCCGTACCGCGACTTCGACCTCGAGTACCCGCCCGGGGCGCTGCCGGTGTTCGCCGTGCCGGCGGCGTTCGGCGATTTCGGCGCGGCGTTCGGCTGGCTGATGGCGATCTGCGGGGCGGCGGCGGTCGCGCTCGTCGCGCTCGCCGCCGGGCCGGGGCCGGCGCTCTTCGCCGCCGTCACCCCGCTCCTGCTCGGCTCGGTGATGCTGACCCGCTTCGACCTCTGGCCCGCTGCGCTGACGGCGGCGGCGCTCGCGGCGCTCCTGCGCGGCCGGGACCGGCTCGGTCACGTTGCGCTCGGCCTCGCCGTCGCCGCGAAGCTCTACCCGGCCGTGCTCGTCCCGCTTGCGCTGGCCTGGGCCTGGAAGCGGCGCGGCCCCCGCGAGGCGAAGGTGTGCGCCGCGATCGCCTTCGGCGTTGTGACACTGCCCTATCTGGTGTTCGCGGTGGTGGCGCCCCAAGGGGTCTGGCACAGCGTCGTCACCCAGGGGTCGCGGCCGTTGCAGATCGAGAGCCTCGGCTCGGGGTTCCTGCTCGCGGCGCACCAGGCGTTCGGGCTCGGGATCACGATGCGCTCCGGGCACGGGTCGCAGAACCTCGCGGGA
>DAISLG010000296.1:0-2069 GCA_036820565.1 Gaiellaceae bacterium
CTTCGAGGTGGCCTTGCCGTAGGTCCAGATCGCGTTGCGCAGGACCGCCCGGGCCGGTTCCGGAATCGTCGGGATCAGCTCGGCAGGGAGCCTGGGCAACCTAGTAGCCGAGCTCGCGCAGGAGCGGGCCGGCTTCGGCCTCGACGTCGGCGACCTGCTCCTCGGTGAGGTCGCGGCGCCAGCGGCCGACGGACTCGGAGTGGACGTCGCGCAGGGCCTCGGCGAGCACAGCCGGGTCGGCGCCGATGTGCTCAGCGATGCGCGCGGCGCTCGCCGCCGGGTCGGCGGCGAGCTCCTCATAGCGAACCTCGAGGGTGGCTCTGGGCGCCCCCGCTCTGGCCGCGGTGAGGTAGCGGCGCCACGTCCAGCCCGCGCGGGTCGCCTCGCTCGCGCCATTGAACTCCTGTGCGCGCTCGGGCTCAACCCAGAAGCGGGCTTGCTCGCCGTAGGGGTTGCCTACGTCGTCGGCTCCGCCCCGCTCCGCGCGGAGCCATCCCTTCTCGAGCAGCGAGCAGACGACGTCGCGCCCGTCGCGAATCATGTGCACGACCTTCGCCGACGGGTACGCACGCAGCGCGGCGCCCAGGACGAAGCTCGTCTCCGGCGTCTGCTCGACCGCGCGCAGGCGGCGTGCCAGGCCCAAGCGCCGCACGCGCTCGAGGGTTCGCCGAAGCCGTCGCGCCGCCTCGTCCTCCGGGAGCGCCACGAGCTCGTCGATCGCGACCTTCAGCGGCCCGACCTCGCCGAGGTCGACGAACCCGGGCAGCCGGCCGAGCGAACCGCCCATGAACGTCGTCCCGGAGCGCGGCGCGCCGACGACGAAGACCGGCCGCTCGGTGGCGTCCCTCGCCTCCCAGGTCGCCTTCTTCCGCCCACGGCGGGCGACGCGTGCGGCTGCGCCGCCGTAGAGGCGCAGGAGGTGTCCGGTGTCGGATCGCGCAGCCACGGCGCCGAAGCCTACTCAGGCGTCACGTAGGCGGCAGTGAGGCCGCCGTCCACCAGGAACGTCGTCCCGGTCACGTACGAGGACTCGTCCGAGGCGAGGAACAGCGCTCCGTTCGCGATCTCCCCCGCCTTCGCCAGTCGGCCCATCGGCAGGTGAATGCGCCGGCGCTCGTAGGCCGCAGGGTCGTCCTCGAAGAGCCGCAGCAGCAGCGGCGTCTCCACCGGGCCCGGGCAGAGGGCGTTCACCCGCACGCCCCGCCGCGCGAACTCGACCGCGAGCTCCCGCGTCAGCGACAGCACTGCGCCCTTCGACGCCGTGTAGGCGATCTGCGAGGTCGCGGCGCCGACGAGGGCCACGAACGACGCCACGTTGATCACCGAGCCGCCGCCGCGCTCGAGCAGGTGCGGGATCCCGTGCCGGCAGCACAGGTAGACGCCCTTCGCGTTCACGTTCATGACGCGGTCCCAGGCGTCCGGCTCGGTCTCGAGCACCGACGCGTCGTCCGGCGGCATGATGCCGGCGTTGTTGTAGAGCACGTCGATGCCGCCGTAGCGCCCAGCCGCCGCGGCGTACATCGCCTCGACGCTGGCGGAATCCGCGACGTCGACCTCCTGGAAGAACGCCTCGCGACACTCGGCCGCCACGCCCTCTCCGTGCTCGCGGCTGACATCGGCGACGCACACCGAGGCGCCCTCGGATGAGAACAGGATCGCCGCCTCGCGCCCGATCCCGCCGGCGGCGCCGGTGATCACGACCACCTTTCCGTCGAGCCGCCCCATCAGTCGGTGGAGACGAACACGTTCTTGATCTCCGAGTAGCCCTCGAGCGCGTGCATCCCGAGCTCGCGCCCGAAGCCCGACTGCTTGAAGCCGCCGAACGGCGTCGTCACCCGCACGGACGAATTTGAATTGACGGAGAGGACGCCGGTCTCGAGCGCCCGCGCGACCCGCAGCGCACGCGCGCCGTTCTCGGTCCAGATCGAGCCCGAGAGCCCGTACGGAGTGTCGTTCGCGATCCGGACGGCGTCAGCCTCGTCCTCGAAGGGGATCACGGCGGCGACCGGGCCGAACACCTCCTCGCGCGCGACGCGGTCGTCGTTGGACGCCTCCACGAGCGTGGGCGG
>DAISLG010000297.1:0-2064 GCA_036820565.1 Gaiellaceae bacterium
GCCGAGGCGCGAGGTGTGGGTGACGAGCGCGACACGAACCGGGTCAGGCACCGAGCGCCTCCTGGTACAGCTCGTGGAAGCCGTCGGCGACGCGTTCCCACGTCAGGGACTCGCCGGCCCGGCGGCGACCCGCGGCGGCAAGCTGCTGGCGGCGCGCCGGATCGTCGAGCAGCGCCACGAGGCGGGCGGAGAGATCGTCGACGTCGCCCTCGCGGAAGAGCTCGCCGCAGCCGTCGAGCACCTCGGCGAGCGAGCCGGAGTCGGCGGCGAGCACCGGCGTCCCGGCGACCATCGCCTGGGCGGCGACGCGGCCGAACTGCTCCTTCCAGGACGCGTTCGAGACCGAGGGGACGAGCAGCACGTCATAGGAGCCGATCCGCCGGAGGGCCTCGTCCTGCGAGACGGCGCCCGCGAAGTCGACGCGGTCGCCGAGGCGCAGGTCGCCAGCGAGCCGACGCAGCCGCGGCTCCTCGGGCCCGCTGCCGACGAGCTCGAGCACGGTGTCCTCGCGGCCGGCGCGGGCGAAGGCCGAGAGCGCGAGCTCCGCGCCCTTCTCGGGCACGAGCCGGCCGACGAAACCGACGCGCACGGCGCCGTTCACGGGTCGGCGCGGCGCCGGCGCGGAAACGCCGAGCGGCAGCACGTGCACCCGACCCGCAAAGCCCTTCCGCCGTAGCACCTCGCCCGCCTCGGTCGAGCACGGGTAGGCGGCGGCGGCGCGGCGCAGCGCGCGCCACTCGAGCAGGCGAAACGGCAGCGGGTAGCGCTTGTGGATGTTCTGGGCCGTGTAGATGCAGACCGGGATCCCCGGCGCCTCGCGCGCGACCGCGCGGAGCACGGACCAGGCGGCGAGGCTGTACGGCTCCTCGTGTACGTCGACGAGGTGCGGCCTGACGAGGCGGACAACGCGCCGGAGCTCGGCCACGTCGTAGCGGAAGAGGATCGGGTGGAACGGGCCGCGCGTTCGGACGACGTGCATCGGAACGTCGGAGTCGTCGGAGGCGGAGACGACGCTGCCGCCCTCGGGCCAGGCGGGCGGTGTCACCAGGTGGACGTCGTAGCCGTGGCGAGCACGAAGCTGGCGCTCGCGCTCGCGGTACTCGGAGACGACGGCGCTGTGGAAGACACGCAGGATCCGCGTCATCGCGCCCCCGTGATCCGCTCGTAGAGGCGGAGCGTCCGTTCTACGGTGCGGGCCGAGCCGTAGTGCTCGACGGCACGCTCGCGGGCGGCGCGACCGAGCTCGACCGCGCCGGCCGGGTCGCGCAGGAGCTGGAGGATCGCCTTGGCCAGCGCTCCCGGGTCTTCCGCGGGCACGAGGTGGCCGGTGACGCCGTCCACGACGAGCTCGGCGATGCCGCCGGAGTCGACGCCGACGACGGGGAGCCCGCTCGCCATCGCCTCGGCGACCGCGAGGCCGAAGCCCTCGCCGGCAGCGGGGTGTGCGAGCACGTGCGCGCGTGCGTAAACCTCCTGCGGGTCGCTCACCTCGCCGGTCCACTCGATCGCGCCGTCGAGCCCGAGGCCGCTCGCGAACTCGCGCAGCTCGCCCTCGACGCCGCCGGCCCCGGCGATCACGAAGCGGCAGTCGCGCAGCTCGCGCCGGACGAGCTCCGCGGCGCAGAGCAGGACGGGCAGCCCCTTCTCGTTCTCGAGCCGGCCGACGTAGGCGACGACCGGGTGCGGAAGCGCGGCGCGCGCCGCCCGCGCCGCCTCGACCGCGTCCTCGGAGGGGACGTCGATCCCGGGGGAGATGATCTCGAGCGGCGCGCGACCGGCGTCACCGCGCTCGCGTGCCGCTTCCGCGGCGCTCTCGGAGACGGCAACGAGCGTGTCGAGGCCCGAGTTGATGGTGCGATGGACGGCGAGCGACGCGGCGCGGTGCCAGCCCGCCCGCCCGGCGGAGGCCGGCTCGACGAAGTGCTGGGTGCGGACGAAGCGCGACCCTGCTCCTGAGGCGGCGCGCCAGCCCCAGAAGGCCGCGGCGCCGTCATGCACGTGGACGACGTCGGGCCGGCTCTCGGCGAGACGCGACGTCAACTCTCGAAGCCAGCCGTGCCGGCG
>DAISLG010000298.1:0-2052 GCA_036820565.1 Gaiellaceae bacterium
GACCACTCGGTTCTCGATCATGTCGATCCGCCCGACGCCGTACGCGCCCGCGCGGGCGTTGAGCGTGCGCACGAGCTCCGCGAGCGGCAGCTCCTCGCCGTCGAGGGCGACCGGGAGCCCCTGCTCGAAGCCGATCACGAGCTCGGACGGTTCGGGAGCCGTGTCCGGATCAGACGTCAGCCGAAACGCGTCCTCCGGCGGCGCCGTCCACGGATCTTCGAGCACGCCGGCCTCGATCGAGCGGCCGAAGAGGTTCTCGTCGATGGAGAACGGTGAGCGGCGCGTGGCCTCGACCGGGATCTGCCGCGCCAGCGCGTAGTCGATCTCGTCCTCGCGGTTCCAGATCTTGTCGCGGAGCGGAGCGATCACGCGGACGCCCGGGTACGTGGCCTTGAACGCGAGCTCGAAGCGGAGCTGGTCATTGCCCTTCCCGGTGCACCCGTGGACGACGGCCTCGGCGCCGAGCTCGGCCGCGATCGAAGCGACCGCCTCGGCGATCACGGGGCGCGAGAGCGCCGAGACGAGCGGGTAGCGGCCCTCGTAGAGCGCGTTCGTCTTCAGCGCGCGGGCGACCTGCTCGTCGGCGAAGGCATCGACCTTGTCCACGACGACGACTTCCGCGCCGGCAGCCTCGCCGCGCGCGACCGACTCCTCGACGTCGAACTCCTGGCCGACGTCGACGAGTACCGCGACGACCTCGTCGAAGCCGTAGTCCTCCTGCAGCCACGCGATCGCACAGCTCGTGTCGAGCCCGCCCGAGTAGGCGAGCACGGCGGTCCTGATCATGCAGCTCCTTCCATGAGCCCTGCGGTCAGCTCGTCGCGAAGCGCGGCCGGTGTGTAACCGTCGCGCGGGGCGACGAAGATCGTGTCGTCGCCCGCGACGGTCCCGGCGATCGCGGGATGGGCGACCGCGTCGATCACCTGCGCGAGCGCGTTCGCCGCTCCCGGCGGCGTGCGGATGACGACGAGCGGCCCCGCGGTCTCGAACGAGCGGGCCCACTGGCGGACGGCGACCGCGAGTGTGCGAAGCCGGTCCGGGTCGGCCGCGCCCGGCGGCGCGTAGACGAGGTGGCCGTCGGCGTTACGGATCTTCACGAGTCCGAGCTCGCCGACGTCGCGCGAGACGGTCGTCTGCACGACGTCGTGGCCGCGGTCGCGCAGCGCCTCGGCCAACTCGGTCTGGGTCGAGACGGGCTGGTCGGCGATCAGCCGCAGGATCGCTTCGTGCCGCTCGCGGCGGTTCATCCAAGTACCTCCTGGAGGATCGAGAGAGCGAGGTCGACTTCCGCTTCGGTGACGGTCAGAGGTGGCGCGAGGCGGAGCACCGTCTCGCCGGCGGAGAGGACGATCAGGCCGCGTTCCCGGCACTCGTCCACGACCTCGGCGGCCATGCGGTAGAGCTCGAGGCCGATCAGCAGTCCCGCCCCGCGCGTCTTGGGGAGGCCGGCGCGTAACTGCTCGCCGCGGGCCCGGACGTTCGCCAGGAGCTCGTCGTCGATCGCGACGCACACCGCGCTCGCCGCGGCACAGACGACGGGATTGCCGCCGAACGTCGAGCCGTGGTCGCCCGGCTCGAAGCCGTCGGGCGCGCTGTCGGAGACGAGGAGCGCGCCGATCGGTAGCCCATTCGCGAGTCCCTTCGCCAGCGTGACGAGATCCGGCTCGACGCCGAGTTGCTCGTAGGCGAAGAACGCGCCGGTCCGGCCGACGCCGGTCTGGATCTCGTCGAAGCAGAGCAGCGCTCCCAGCTCGGCCGCGAGCTCCTCGGCGGCCGCGACGAACGCAGAGTCGAGCGGAATGACGCCGCCCTCGCCGAGGATGGGCTCCAGCAGGATCAGCCCGGTGTCGGCTGTGGCTGCCGAGCGCAGCGACTCGACGTCGTTCGGCCGCGCAAACGCGACTCCGTCGAGCAGCGGCTCGAAGGCGGCGCGCTTGGCAGGTTGGCCCGTGACGCTGAGCGCGCCTGCCGTCCGCCCGTGGAACGAGCCCTCGAGTGCGACGACGCCGGGCTTGCCTGTGGCTTTGCGTGCGTACTTGATCGCCGCCTCGA
>DAISLG010000299.1:0-2026 GCA_036820565.1 Gaiellaceae bacterium
TGCAGAGGTTGCCCTCGACGTAGAGGGGGGACGCCACGGTGACGCTGTTCACGAGGGTCATGTCGCAGCCGCTCGTCATTGGCCCCGTCGCGTACATGTAGTCCCAGATCGGCGTGTTCAGGGGCTGGGTCAGAGTCGGGTGCACGGCGATGTGCGTCGTGATCGTCCGCGTCATCGACGCGAGCGTCGGATCGGGGTTGGGGACCGTGCCCTGCGATGTAATCGTCCAGATCCCGAACGTCGTGTCGAGCACGCCCCAGTAGGTGTTCGACCCGCTGTCGTAGCAGCGGCCCGCCGACGGGCATCTGGGAACCGTGATCGTACACGGCTGCGTCTGCCCCGGCGACGAACAGAAGACCGTCGGGTCGAGCGCGTTGTTCGCCGGGAGGTTGAGGATCGCGGAGACGTCGGCGATGCCGGCCTCGGCCAGCGAGTACGCCGTCTGGTTGGCGCTGCTGCGGCCGGAGCCGCGCGAGCTCGAGCTCGTCACGTAGATCGCCGTCGTCGAGGCGACGGTGAGCACGACCATCAGTGCCAGCGCCATCACGAGCGCGAATCCCTGCTCGCCGCCGAGGCGCGCGCGAACGCGTTGAGGCAAAGGCCGCATCGGTTCGCTATCGGCCGGCGCGGGCCGACCCTCAACGCCCGATCGAGGGGTCACGAGCGCGGGCTGTTCCGGAAGGCGATGTCGTCCACGAGGCGGTAGCGCGTGTACGCCTTCGCCGGCTCGACGTTGATCGTGAAGTCGACGTGCAGGCGCGCGAGCGCGTAGCTCCCCGCCGGGGTGTTCTGCGCCGTGTAGGTGAAGATGCTGTCGCTCGTGAGCGCGTCGGCGAAGAGCTGGCCGTCGGTGCACGTCGTGCCCGGGACGCGGTAGAGCGCGTAGCCGGAGAAGTTCGCGCTCGCGCGCGTGCACCACGTGACCGCGTTGCTCGAGCAGGTCGGCTGGAAGAGGAAGGTGACGGACGTCGCCGACTGCGTCTGGATCGTGCACGCGTTGTGCACCTCGCGGCGCAGCTTGTCGAGCGCGACCCGCGCTTGCGACTGGGCCTGGAAGCGGCTGTTCAGGTTCTGCTGGGCCTTGCCGCCCGCCACGAACACGGTCGTGAGACCGCCCATGACGGTGCCGAGGATCGCCATCGTGACGACCAGCTCGACGAGCGAGTACCCGCCCTCCTGCGCGAGGCGCTGCCGCAGCCGCCTCACTGTGCGCTCGCTTCGACCTCCGCCAGCGCCGCGTGCGCGACTGCCTCGCTGCGCGTGCCGATCCCCCAGAGGGACTGGGCGCGCCGGTCGGCCTGGACGAGGAGCCTGAGCGCCTCGGCGCCGTGCCACCAGCCGAACTGCGCGCCGGTCACGATCCACGAATGCTGGTAGAGCCAGTAGCCGACGTTCTCGTTCGTCGGCGCGCGGTGCGTCGCGAGCCAGCGGTCGAGCATCCGCGCGCGGTCCGGCAGCGGCATCTCGTCGAGCGGCTCCGGCTTCGCGCCGGCGACCGTGAAGGCCGGCGGGCGGCTCTTCGGCGCGAGCTTGGCCGTCGGCTTCGCTTTCGCGACCGGCGTGGCGACGGGCTTGACGACCGGCTTGCGCACGACCGGGGCGGACGCGACGTCGGCGAGCCTGATCGGTGTCCCGTCGTAAGGCGAGGAGCTCTCGGGCGCGCCGAGCTGGGCGCCGCCGCGCTGGAGCCGGAGGATGATCGTCGGCTCGCCCGTGTCGACCACCCGCGTGCCCGGCGCCGGCGTCTGGGTGGCGACCGTGTTCGCGGCGAACCCGGGCGATCCGGCGGAGACCTTCCAGGCGAAGCCGCCGTCGCTGAGGATCCCTTTCGCAAAGGTGTAGGCCTGGCGCCGGACGTCGGGGACGACGAGCACGGCGGCCGGCGTCGTCGGGGCGACGCGGGGCTTGAGGGGCTTGACGGTCGCGGTCGCCATCCGCTTGCCGGCCGCGAGGGTGAGGGTCGCGGTGGCGAGCAGCCAGATGACGGTGAGCACGACGAGTCGCGGCAGGAACGAGGCGAAGCGGG
>DAISLG010000300.1:0-2017 GCA_036820565.1 Gaiellaceae bacterium
TGCAGGAACGCGTCGACGATGCGGGCCGCGGCCACGTCCTCGCCGATCCGCAGCGTGACCACGTCGGCGTGGAGGACGGAGTCGACGAGCCGCTCGCGTGCCTCTGCTAGCGGGATCTGCTCCGCCTTCGACTCGACTGTTTCGCCGCGCCGCGTCCCGAGCCGCGTCTGCGTCAGCCCGTCGGCCCCCCGCTCGACGGTCGCGACAATCTCCTCGCGCCGCAGGTCGTCGCGCGGCGCGAGCGCGAACTGCCTGCCAAGAAGCTCGAACGCGTCGTGGTCGGTGATGTCGTTCAGCGAAAAAGAGAGCTTCACCGGCGTCATCGTCAGCCGCGGCAGCTCGATGGCGGGGAAGCCGGCGCGCGGGCGCAGCTCCTCCGCGAGCCCTTCCGTATCGCGCTTCGCCTCCTCTTCGCGCTGCTCCAGCTCCTCGATCGCCGGCCTGCCAGCCTCGCCGCCGCCGACCGTCACCTCGACGGGCGTCTCCGTCGTCTCGATGACGACGCTCTGATCGCCGAGCGGGTCGGTATGGATCTCGAGCCGCGTCCGCCAGTCCACGAACTCCTGGTCGATCACGCCTTTCTTCTTCAGCAGCTGGTCGTACTTGTCGTGCGCGATCACCTCTAGGCTGTCCAGCAGGCGCACGTCTGTGTACTCGCCGAACGGGAGGCGTAGGCCCCGACCCAGGGTCTGCTCTTGGAGAAGCTCGGAAAGCATCGGCCGCAGCGAGCAGATCGCGTAGACGTTCTTGACGTCCCAGCCCTCCTTGAGCATCCCGACCGAGACGATCACGCGTACGCGGCTGTCCAGGTCCTCGACCGTCTCGAGCTCGGCGAGCGCCTCGTCGGGCTTGTTCGAGTGGACGGTCAGGACGGCGTCGGCGTAGCGGCCCTCCATGAAGCCGGGGTCGCGGAGATCGGCTTCCGCCTGCTCGGCCTCGGCAATCGTCGTCGCGATCACGAGCATCACGGGATTGACCGGCGGCTTACCCGTGAGCGCGCAGTAGCGCTCGACCGCGATCCGCTTCGCCTCGAGCAGCCGCAGCCCGTCGGCGAGCTTCGTCCGCTCGTCCTTCCGCTCGTCGTGACGGCCGACGATCACCGGCGTCTTGACGAGGCGGTCGGCAATCGCGTGCGCGAGGGGATATGCGTAGACGATCTGTTCGCGCGGCGTGTCCTTGTGCGGTGTCGCCGTAAGCCCGACGAGCACGCGGGGCTCGAGGTCCCGGATCGCCGCGGAGAACGACTTGCCGAAATAGACATGGTGCTCGTCGGCGAAGAGCATCAGGTCGTCGCGCTCCTGGAGGTACGTGTAAAAGGCGTCGCCGAGCAGCTCGTGGAAGGTGTGGGTTTTCCGCCCCTGTTTCCCGGTCGGCCGGATCAGCGACTGGACGGAGAAGACGTACAGCCGCACACGATCCTCCTCGGCATGGTCGACGGTGGCGAAGTTCTCGGCGGTGACGACCAGCGGATCGACGTCCATCGCGCCGAGCAAGCTCTTCGGATGACCCGCGGTGAAGTTGGCGATCGTCTTCTCGAGGATCGTGCGGCCGGGCGTGACGACCGCGAAGTTGCGGACGCCCCGCGCCGCGTAGTACTCGAGCGCAGCGGCGAGGACATACGTCTTGCCGACTCCGGTCGCCACGTCGATCACACACTCGTACGGCGGCGGCCGGCGCTCGACGTCGTAGTGCTGCGAGGTCGTGTAGGCGATCGCGCGCAGGGCCTCGGTGTTCGGGGCGCGGAGGTCGAGACGCGACGCGACCGCGTCGATCAGGTTCTCGTCGACGTCGAGCGTGCGCGGCTCGGCGACGGTCACGCGACGGGTTCGGGCGCGGGCTCCGGTGTGCGCGCGGGTGCGCGCCAGTCGCGCGCGAGGCGATACTCGGCGAGGATCGAGGCGGGGATCTTGCGCGTCCGCGACCCGCGCGAGAGCTCGCGCAGGCGCTCGGTCGCATCCGGGTCGACCGCGGTGCCACACAGCACGAGCTTCTCGTCCGGGCCGAGCGCACCAACGAG
>DAISLG010000301.1:0-2007 GCA_036820565.1 Gaiellaceae bacterium
GCGCCGGCCTCGCTGGCGATCGCCTTGGCCAGGAGCGTCTTGCCGGTGCCGGGCGGGCCGTAGAGCAGGATCCCCTTCGGGATGCGCGCCCCGAGCCGGCCGAAGCGCTCCGGCTCGCGCAGGAAGTCCACGACCTCGGAGAGCTCCGCCTTGGCCTCGTCGAGACCCGCGACGTCGTCCCAGGAAACAGTCGAGGCGGCGGTGATCGACTTCGCGGCGGTCACCCTCGGCATCACCTGCAGGGTGCGCCAGAGGATGTAGACCATCATGACGAGCAGGATCGCGAAGAACAGCGGTAGCCAGTTCGCAACTCCGTCGCGTAAGAAGACCAACCAGTCCATGCCCACACTTGTTATCGACGGCTTTGGCCGCCGAGTCAACTGTCCTAGAGACGGATCCCCAGGATTGCAGCCGTTTTCGGCGTCGTGAGCAGCTCGATCGACGCGAGCTGCGGATGCTCGAGCCAGAAGTCGCGCACCGGATCGGCGCCGGGCCGGGCCGGGGTCAGGTCGTCCAGGACAACGGTGCCGCCGGGGGCGAGCAAGCGGATCACCGCGTCGCCGTCCACCTCCGGGTGCTCCTTGCCGCCGCCGTCGTAGAAGAGCAGGTCGAAGGGCGCCTGAGGCGGCATCAGCTCGTGCCAGTCGCCGTGGAGCACAGTCGCGTTCTCGTCGTCGGCGAAGAGACGCGCGGCCGCGGCTGCGCGATCGGCGTCCACCTCGACGGTCACGAACGGGACGCCCGGGGGCAGGGCCGAAACGATCCAGGCGGCCCCGACGCCCGTGCCGGTGCCGATCTCGCCGACCCTTGCTCGGCCGCGCTGGCCCGCGAGCACGTACAGAAGCCGCCCCACCTCCGGGATGCAGGAGCGCTCGAAGGGCAGCGCGCGCTCGACGAGCGGTGGGGTCTCAGGCAAGCGTCCGCACGACGTCGTCCGCGCGCGCGAACTCGACACCGCGCTCGCGCCAGACCTTCGTGACGGCCTCGACCCGCTCCTCGTCGAGCCCGCGCGCAGCGTCCTCGACGAAGACCACGCGCCGGCCCCGCAGGAGGAAGCCGAGAATCGCCGCGTCGTCACAGACGTCGGTGGCGACGCCGAAGACGACGAGCTCGTCCGGGTCGAGCGCCTCCAGCAGCGGCTCGGTGTTCGGGTTCGTGAAGACGTTGAAGTTCTTCTTCAGGAGCAGGATCTCCCTGCGTCCCTCGACGAGCCCGGGGACGAGACCCGGCGGGTAGGGCAGGAGCGCGAGCGGCAGCGGGTCGGACTGCCTGGTCTCGGGCACCTTCTCGGCGCCGGAGGTTCCGCGCAGGCAGTGCGGCGGATAGGTGTTGCGGTAGTCAGGCTGATCTGAGATCTCGGGATCGGTCAGCTCGTGGTCGTCGGCCGAGGCGACGTGGACCAGACCGGCCTCGCGGGCCGCTGCGACGAGCCGCGCCATCGCCGGCGCGGTCTGCTCCGCTCCGGGCACGTAGAGCTTTCCCTCGGGAAGCATGAAGTCGACCTGGGTATCGACGTCCCACAGGACGCGGTTCATTCGACGAGCTCGAGCCGCGGGTTCTCGCGGAAGCGGCGGCCGGCCTTGGCCGAGGCGCGCCCGTCTGTCATGACGATGTCGCCGGTGAAGTCGTTCTCGCCGCGGATCAAGGCCGAGCCGACGCCGTAGGAGTCGACCGGGACGCCGAGGCGCTCGAACGCCATGATCCGGTCGGCGTCGAAGCCGCCGGAAACGACGATCTTCACCCGCTCGAAGCCGTCTCGGTCGAGCGCCTCGCGAACCTTCCAGACGAGCCGGGCGTTCACGCCGCGCGGGTCGAAGTCGCCCATCTCGCTCCAGAGCGAGCGGTCGACGAGCTGCCCGGAGGTATCGAGCCGCACCCCCCAGAGCCGAGGACCGAGCGCGCGCGCGACCTCGAGCGCCGTCTGCACCGAGTCGTTCTCGTAGTCCACGAGGACGGTGACGTTGATGTCGGGGCCGATGTTCTCGACGAACTTCGTCGCGGCGAGCA
>DAISLG010000302.1:0-1972 GCA_036820565.1 Gaiellaceae bacterium
TGGCTGGAAGGGACATGTTGCGTCAGGCTTCGAAGAGGATCGAGATCGACTCGCGGTTGTGGATCCGGCGGATCGCCTCCGCGAAGAGCGGAGCGACGGTCACGATCTTCACCTTGTCGCCGAGCTCGGTCGGCTGCGTCTCGATCGAGTCGGTGGCGATCAGCCGCTCGATCGGGCTGCGCGAGAGCCGCTCGATCGCGTTGACGGTCAGCACCGCGTGCGTGACGACCGCGCGGACGGAGCGGGCGCCACGCTCGATCACCGCGTCGGCGGCCTCGCAGAGCGTGCCCGCGCTGACGGTGAAGTCGTCCACGACGATCGCGTCCTTGCCGGAGACGTCGCCGATCACCTCGATCAGCTCCGCCTGCTCGTGGTGGTTCGGCCGCGTCTTGTCGGCGATCGCGAGCGGCGCGCCGAGCCGCTCCGCGAAGCTCCGCGCCTTCTTCGCGAAGCCGACGTCGGGCGAGACGACGACCGGGTCGGCGAGCCCGAGGTCGTTGATCGCGTCGCAGAGGTAGGGCAGCGCGTAGAGGTCGTCGACCGGGATCCGGAAGAAGCCCTGGATCTGCGGCGCGTGGAGATCCATCGTCACGACCCGGTCGGCGCCGGCGGCCTCGATCGCGTCGGCGCAGACGCGGGCGCGGATCGAGACGCGCGGCTCGTCCTTCTTGTCGCCCTTCGCGTAGCTGAAGTACGGGACGACCGCCGTCACCGAGGCCGCGCTCGCGCGGCGGAACGCATCGATCCAGAACAGGAGCTCCATGAAGTTGTCGTTCGCCGGGAACACCGTCGACTGGACGATGTAGACATGGCGGCCGCGGACGTTCTCGAGCACGCGGACGAAGAGCGTCCCCTCGGAGAAGCGCAGCACCTCGCCCTGGCCGACCTGGGCGCCGAGCCGCTCGCAGATCGCGGCGGTGAGGAGCGGGCTCGCCGACCCCCCGAAGACGAGCGGCTCGTCGAGCGCCTGCTCGCGGTCCGTGCGGGGTCGGGGCCAGCGGAGGCGCATCACCGCCATCGTGCCATCTCCGGGCCGCGTTAGCCTAGGGACCGATGGAAGCCGGAGCCACCGTCCCGACGATCGCCTTTGCCGACAAGCTGGCCGAGGCGGTGGAGCGGAAGCGCAGCCAGCTCGTCGTCGGGCTCGACCCGCAGCTCGAGCTGCTGCCCGTCGAGCTGCGCGGCGAGGAGCGCGCCGCCGACGCGTTCGTGCGCTTCTGCCGAGGGATCATCGACGCGACCGCGACCCACGCCGTCGCGGTGAAGCCGCAGAGCGCGTTCTTCGAGGCGCTCGGAGCCGACGGCGTGCGCGCGTTCGAGGAGGTGTGCGCCTACGCGAAAGAGGTCGGCCTCCTCGTGATCGCCGACGTCAAGCGCGGTGACGTGGCCTCGACGGCGCGGGCCTACGCGGCCGCGTACCTCGAGTCGGGCCGGGCGGACGCGATCACGGTCAGCCCCTACCTCGGGCGCGACTCGATCGAGCCGTTCCTCTCCGCCTGCCGCCGCCACGGCACCGGCCTCTTCTGTCTCGTCAAGACCTCGAACGCCGGCGGCGACGTCCAGGACCTCGTCCTCTCCGACGGGAGGCCGCTCTGGCACGAGATCGCGCGCCTCGTCGCGGAGTGGGGCGAGGAGCTCGTCGGCGACCGCGGCCTCTCGAGCGTCGGCGCCGTCGTCGGCGCGACGCACCCGCGCGCTGTGCGCGAGGCGCGCAAGCTGATGCCGCAGTCGATCTTCCTGATCCTGGGCGTCGGCGCTCAGGGCGGCCGGCCGGCCGACCTCGAGCGGGCGTTCACGAGCGGCCCGGCGAGCGCGATCGTCTCGGCCTCGCGCTCGGTGATCTACGCGTACCGGGAGACGGGCGGCGACTTCAGGGCCGCAGCCGGAGCCGAGGCGTCCCGCCTGCGGCGCGAGATCTGGTCCGTGTCCGGCTGGTAGCGGGTGCCGCCGCGCGACGACTGGGCACGCTACG
>DAISLG010000303.1:0-1943 GCA_036820565.1 Gaiellaceae bacterium
CTCTTCGGCGGCCGCGAGCGCGACGAGGCGCAGTGGCGTGAGCTGCTCGAGGGCGCCGGTTTCGAGGTCGAGCGGCTCCAGGACGGATTGATCGAAGCTAAATGCCGGCCTACGGCCTCTAGTCACGCGCCCCGGGCCATGTGAGGGACCAGCGTTGGCTCCGATGACTATCGGCACGGCGGGCCACATCGACCACGGCAAGACGTGGCTCGTGCGGGCCTTGACCGGCAAGGACACCGACCGGCTGCCCGAGGAGCAGGAGCGTGGCATCTCGATCGAGCTCGGCTACGCGCCGCTCGAGCTTTCGGACAGACGGCAACTGTCGGTCGTCGACGTGCCCGGGCACGAACGGTTCGTCCGGACGATGGTCGCCGGCGCCACCGGCATCGACCTGTTCCTGCTCGCGATCGACGCGGCCGAGGGCGCCCGGCCGCAGACGCACGAGCACCTCCAGATCCTCCGTCTGCTCGGTGTCGAGCACGGCGTCGTCGCGGTCACCAAAGCCGATGCGGTCGACGACGAGACGCTCGAGCTGGCGCTCAGCGAGGCCCGCGAGCTCGTCCCCGGAGCCGAGGCCGTGCCGGTCAGCGCCAAGACGGGGGCCGGGCTCGACGACCTGCGCGCCGCGCTCGCTCGCGCCGCAGACACAGCGGAGCGACCGCAGCGGCTGGGAGCGACTCGCCTCTACGTCGATCGGGTGTTCACGCTCAAGGGGATCGGCACCATCGTCACGGGGACGCTCTGGTCGGGCTCGATCGCCGAAGGCGACGAGCTGCGCGGCGAGCCGCAAGGGCTTGCCGTGCGCGTGCGCAGCGTCCAGGTGCACGACGAGCCGGTGGACGAAGCGGCGGCGGGGCAGCGCGTCGCGGTCAACCTCGCCGGAGTCGAGCGGACGGCGCTTCAGCGCGGGAGCGTTCTCGTGGCACCGGGCTTCTTCCCGGTGAGCTTTCGGCTCGACGTGCGACTCGACGAGCTCGAGCCGCTCGAGGACGGAACGCGGCTGACCGTCCACCACGGAACGTCGCAGCACCCGGGACGGCTCGTCCGCGGGGACGGCCCCTACGCGCAGCTTCGGCTCGCGACCGCCATCGTCGCGGCGCGGGGCGACCGGCTCGTGCTCCGCCGCGAAACGACCCTTGGGGGCGCACGCGTCCTCGACCCCGATCCGCCGCGCAGCGCCGAGCCAGGGCGGCTCGAGGTGCTCGACCGCAGCGATCCCGTCTCAATCGTGCGCGCGATCGTCCGAGAGCCGGTGACCGGGTCGGATCTCCAGGCGCACGGGCTGCTCGAGCCGCACGAGCTCGCGCTCGGCCTCGGGGAGCTCACCCGCGCGGGTGAGTGGTTCTTCGCGCAGGAATGGCTGGACGAGCTGCGCGCCAAGACGCGTGCGCGGCTGGCCGAGCGCGCCGAAGCGTCGCCGCTCGACCCCGGCATCCCGCTCGCGCAGCTCCTCCCCGCAGAGCCGTGGGCGCCCGCCGTCGCGCCCCTGCTCGAGGTCGAGCGGCGCGGCACGAAGGCCTATCTGCCCGGAGCGACGGCACGTCTCGGCGAGCACGAGCAGGCGGCCGCCACGCTCGAGGCAGAGCTCGCCGCCGCGGGCTCGGACGCGGTCAAGGTCGAGGACCGCGTACTCGCGGCGTTCCTGGAGGAGCAGGGACGGCTCGTCCGAGTCGGCGACGGCTTCGCGGTCGGCGCGGAGGCCTACGCCGCCGCCTGGAAAGCGCTCGTCGAGGAGTGCGAGAGCGCGGGACGGATCACACTCGCGCGCTTCCGCGACCTCGCGGGCACGTCACGCCGCTCGGCGCAGCTGACCCTGGAACGGTTCGACGCCGACGGCCTGACGCGCCGGATCGGCGATGAGCGCGTGCTCAGGCGCCGGGCACCGACACCTTCAGGCTGAGCACGTCCGGCCGGTGGTAGTGGCCGGCCGCGTCGAAGCGCTG
>DAISLG010000304.1:0-1909 GCA_036820565.1 Gaiellaceae bacterium
GCGACGGCTTCCCGTCCCTGACGCCGCTGTAAACGTACGTCGTGCCGGGCCGGAGGGGGAACCACGGGTTCGTGACTCGGGCTGCGAACCCGCCGGGGCCGCCCGCGATCGCGCCACCTCCGAGCACCGTTGAGGCGGCTGCGAGGGCCGTGAGGATGACTGCCAGACGCTTCTTCATCGTGCTCCTTTCGACCGGGTGCGGGTCACCGTAGGACGACGATCTGAAACGACGATGAGCGCCGCGCCACCTCTTCTCATCTTGCTCTCATCTACGTCCGGGACGATCCTGTCGAGATGCGCGTCTTGATTGTGGAGGACGAGCTCAAGATGGCCGGCCTCGTCCGGCGCGGCCTCGTCGAGGAGGGACACGCTGCCGACGTGGCGGGCTCGGGCGAGGACGCGGTTTGGATGGCGCAGGCGCACCCCTACGACGCGATCGTGCTCGACGTCATGCTGCCGGGACTGAGCGGCTTCGAGACGTGCCGCCGCCTACGGAACGAGGGCGTCTGGGCGCCGGTGCTGATGCTGACCGCCCGGGACGGCGTACAAGACCGGATCGCCGGCCTCGATGCGGGCGCGGACGACTATCTGACGAAGCCGTTCTCCTTCGCCGAGCTCCTCGCCCGGCTGCGGGCCCTCGCGCGCCGCGGCGGGGTCGAGCGGCCGACCGAGGTCTCCGTCGGCAGCCTGCGTCTCGATCCAGCTGCTCGCCGCGCCTGGCGCGGCGAGCGTGAGCTAAGCCTCTCGCCCAAGGAGTTCGCGCTGCTCGAAACGTTCATGCGTCGTCCCGGTCAAGTCCTGACGCGCCTACAGCTCCTCGACCACGTCTGGGATTTCGCATATGAGAACCGCTCGAATGTCGTGGACGTCTACGTCCGCTACCTGCGCGGGAAGATCGACCGACCTTTCGGTGCAAACTCGCTCGAGACGGTGCGCGGAATCGGCTACCGGCTTCGAGAGGACGACGCGGCGTGACTGCCGTGCCTCTCAGGCTCCGGCTGACGCTCGTCTTCGCGCTCGCGATGGCGGCCGTGCTCGCCGGAGCCGGTGGGTTCCTCTACCACCGCCTGGCCTCGGATCTCGGCAGCGCGCTCGACCAGGAGCTTCGCTCGCGGGCACAGGACGTTTCGGCGCTCGTGGCCCGCGGTGGATCGCTGGCTCGGACGCGCGGCTCGCTCATCGAGGGCGGCGAGTCGTTCGCCGAGCTGGTGCGGCGCGACGGGCGGGTGGTCGAGGCGAGCCGGTCGCTTGGCGGGCGGCGGCTGCTCTCGTCAGCAGACCTCACCCGCGCCGGCCGCGGGCCCGCGTTCCTCGACCGGCCGTCCGTCCCGGGCCTCGACGAGCCGGCGCGCATGCTCACCGTGCCGGTCTCGCGCGGCGGCGAGCGGCTGATCCTCGTCGTGGGAACGACACGCGAGAACCGGGCCGAAACACTGAGAAGCCTGCGCGCGGCCTTCCTCGTCGGCGGCCCGCTCGCCCTCGCGCTTGCGTCGCTGGGCGGTTTCCTGCTCGCCGGAGCTGCACTGCACCCGATCGAGGGGATGCGGCGCCGTGCGGCCGAGATCTCCGCGGCGTCTCTCGACGATCGGCTGCCGGTCTCTGGGTCGCGGGACGAGGTGTCCAGGCTCGGCCGGACGCTCAACGAGATGCTCGCCCGGATCGAGGACGGCCTCGCCCGCGAACGCCGGTTCGTCGCGGACGCGAGCCACGAGCTTCGCACGCCCCTCGCGCAGCTCAAGACGGAGCTCGAGCTCGCTCTCCGCCACGAGCGCTCGCCCGGCGAGCTGAAGCACGCGATCCGCTCGGCTGCAGATCAGACCGACCGCCTCGCCCGGATCGCGGACGACCTGCTCCTGCTCGCCCGCTCCGAGCAGGGGCTCCTTCCGCTGCGCCTCGAGCCGACGGACGT
>DAISLG010000305.1:0-1901 GCA_036820565.1 Gaiellaceae bacterium
GCACGACGCCGAGGACCTGACGACGCAGACGTTCCTGAAGATGCTCGAGTCGATCGGGCGGTTCCGCTGGCAGTCCGCGCCGTTCTCGGCGTGGCTCTTCCGGATCGCGCACAACCTGGCGATGGACCACTTCCGCGCGAACAGGCGCTGGCAGCCCGAGGAGGAGCCGCCGGAGCCGCGCGACTCGGAGGAGCTCTCCGCCGAGGAGGCCGCGCTCCACTCGATCGGCCGCAAGAGCATGCTTCAGCTGATCGAGGGGCTCTCCCTCGACCAGCAGCAGGTGCTGACGCTGAAGTTCGTCTTCAACTTCTCGAACGGCGAGGCCGCGACGATCCTCGGCAAGACCGAGGGCGCGATCAAGTCGCTCCAGCACCGCGCGCTCGCCTCGCTCCAGAAGCAGATCGACAAGAGCTAGGTGGCGCTCGAGGTCGGCATCGTCGGGCTTCCCGGGGCGGGGAAGACGTCGCTCTTCACCGCGCTGACGAAGACGGGCGGCGAGGGCTACGGCAAGACGAACGTCGGGATGGCGCCGATCGCCGACGATCGCCTCGCGCAGCTCGCCGCCGTCGTCTCGGCGAAGAAGGTGACGCCTGCGACGATCCGAGTCCAGGACGTCCCCGGGACCGGCCCTGCGCTGCTCGGGAACCTGCGCCAGGTGGACGCCCTGCTCGCCGTCGTCGACGCCTACTCGGACGGGGCGACCCCGGCCGACGACGCGGAGAACCTGACGCTCGAGCTGCTCGTCGCCGACCGCGACCACGTCGAGCGGCGGCTCGAGCGAGTGGGCAAGCAGGCCAAGTCGGGCGACCCGAAGGTCAAGGCGGAGATCCCGGTGCTGGAGGCGGTCCTCGCCCACATCGACTCGGGCCGGCCGCTCTCGGAGTACGAGGGCGAGCTCCCCGGCGAGCTCGAGCCGCTGACGACGAAGCCGCACGTCGTCGTCGAGAACGGGCCGGGCGGGATCGACCTGAAGCTCGAGGCGGAGCTCGCGGAGATGTCGGACGAGGACGCGGTCGAGTATCGCGAAGGGGCCTCCGCGCTCGAGGAGGTCGTCCGCCGGCTCCGTGACGCGCTGGGCCTGATCACGTTCTTCACCGCGGGCGAGAAGGAGACGCGCGCGTGGACGCTCCGCCGCGGCCAGACCGCGCTCGAGGCGGGCGGGACGATTCACTCCGACATCGCCCGCGGGTTCATCCGCTGCGAGGTGATCGACTGGAACGACCTCGTCGAGTGCGGCTCGCACGCCGAGGCCGCGAAGCGCGCGCTCCAGCGGCTCGAGGGCAAGACGTACGAGGTCCGGGACGGCGACGTGCTGAACATCCGCTTCAACGTGTGATCCACCCAGACCTGTACGAATGGGATGCGTGGCGCCCGGAGGACGTCGCCCGGGCGCTCGCCGGAGTCGAGGCCCCCTGGTACGTCGCGGCCGGCTGGTCGGTCGACCTCTTCCTCGGCGGTGAGCGCCGGGAGCACGAGGATCTCGAGATCGCGGTGCCGGCCACCCGGTTCGGCGAGGTCGCCGAGGCCCTGGTCGAGCTCGAGCCCTTCGTCGTCGGCCAGGGCCAGGCGACGCCGCTCGCCGAAGCGAGCGAGCTGCTCGACACCTACCACCAGACCTGGATGCTGGATCGGGCGGCCGGCCGCTGGCGGGTCGACGTCTTCCGCGAGCCCTCGGACGGCGACACCTGGATCTGTCGCCGCGACGAGGCTATCCGCCTTCCCTACGACGAGCTGATCGAGCGCACGGCCGCCGGAGTCCCGTATGTGCGTCCCGAGATCGCGCTGCTCTTCAAGGCGAAGCACGCGCGGGAAAAGGACGACGGCGACCTCGCCGCCGTCGTCCCGCGGCTCGCGCCCGAGCGGCGGCGCCTGCTGGCCGAGCTGCTCGAGCGCGTCCACCC
>DAISLG010000306.1:0-1895 GCA_036820565.1 Gaiellaceae bacterium
ACAGGAGCGAGCCAGAAGGGGAAGGCGCCGCCGTAGTGCTCGGTCAGGATCCCGACGAAGCGCTCGAACGAGCCATACAGCGCCCGGTGGATCACGTACGGCACGTGCTCGGCGTTGTCGGCCCCGATGTAGCGGCAGTTCAGCCGGTCAGGCTGCTGACTGTCGAGCTGGATCGTCCCCATCTGCCATGAGCGGCCCAGCGAGTCGGTCATGTGCAGGTCGATCTTCGGCCCGTAGAACGCGCCGTCGCCCTCGTTGAGGACGTAGTCGAGCCCGCGACGCTCGAGCGCCGCCCGCAGCGCGCCCTCGGTGAAGTCCCACTCCTCCTCGGTGCCGAGCTTGCTCTCTGGGCGGGTCGAGAGCTCGAACTGCGATTCGAGCCCGAACAGGTCGTAGACGAACTTCGCGTAGTCGAGGCAGGCGAAGATCTCGTCCTCGATCTGCTCACGGGTGCAGAAGATGTGCGCGTCGTCCTGGGTGACGTGACGCACGCGGGTGAGGCCGTGGAGGGTGCCCGCACGCTCGTTGCGGTGCAGCGGGGCCGCCTCGGCGTAGCGCAGCGGCAGCTCGCGGTAGCTACGCAGGGTGTTCGCGAAGAGCACCATGTGCCCCGGGCAATTCATCGGCTTGATCGCGAAGAGCTGGTTCTCCTCCGGGATCAGGAACATGTTCTCGCGGAACTTCTCCCAGTGGCCGGACCGCTCCCAAAGGACCTTGTCGTAGATCAGCGGGGTCTTCACCTCGACGTAGCCGCGGCGCGCGTTCTCTCGGCGGCGCAGATCCTCGAGCTCGTTGAAGATCACGGTCCCCTTGGGATGCCAGAACGGCGAGCCGGGCGAGATCTCGTCGAGGTGAAAGAGGTCGAGCTGGACGCCGAGGCGCCGGTGATCGCGCTTGCGGGCCTCCTCGAGCCGCTCGAGATGGGCGTCGAGGTCGGCCTGCGAGTAGAAGGCGGTGCCGTAGATGCGGGTCAGCTGGGTGTTGCGCTCGTCGCCGCGCCAGTACGCGCCGGCGACCCCGGTCAGCTTGACCGCCTTGATCGGCTTCGAGTCCTGAAGGTGCGGCCCCTTGCAGAGGTCGGTGAAGTCGCCCTGGGTGTAGAGCGTGATCGCGCCCTCGGCGGTGTCGACGAGCTCGACCTTGTACGGCTCGTCCTCGGCCCGGAAGCGCTCGCGCGCCGCGTCGGCGGTCACCTCGGCGAGCTCCCACGAACGGCCCTCGGCGAGCTCCTTGCGGATCTCCTCCTCGACCCGCTCGAGGTCCTCCTCGCGGATCGGCTCGGGGAACTCGAAGTCGTAGTAGAAGCCGTGCTCGATCGGCGGCCCGATCGCGATCTTCACGCCCGGGTAGAGGCGGCGGACGGCCTCGGCGAGCAGGTGCGCGGTCGAGTGGCGGAGGACGTAGAGCGCGTCCGGGTCGGCGGTGTCGCGGGTGGTGAGGATCTCGATCTTGTCGCCGTCGGCGAGCGGGCGGCGGAGATCCTGCGGGTCGCCGTTGGCGCGGACGAGGACGGCTTGCTCGGCGAGCTTCGGCCCGATCGCGCGCGCGGCGTCGAGGCCGGTCGCGCCGTCCGGAAGTTCGAGCTCTGAGTTGTCGGGAAGGACGATCTTCATGTGGTACCCCTTTTACGGCATGTCGACGGGAGCTGTCGCCGTTCTATGCCGCGCGCGACCCGGCGACCTGAAGTCGCGCGCGGCGGCGCGTCGTCGTCAGCCGGGCTGCATCCATGTCCCCAAGAGTAGCGAGAGGAGCGATCGGTGAGCCAACGACCTGACCTGAACCCGGGCGGCGACCCGCCCGAGGACGACCGCAACGACGAGGTCGAGGAGTCGCCCGTGCCCGACCCGACGGAGGGCGCCAGCGACGCCGACGAGGTTCCTGGGGCCGACTAGGAC
>DAISLG010000307.1:0-1892 GCA_036820565.1 Gaiellaceae bacterium
CGAGGCGAAGCGGGCCATTGACCTCTTCTTCGGCAGATTCGCCGTCGGAGTTGAGTGCCTTTAGGCGTGGAAGAGGACGACAGAGCCTGCCGGAGCCGGGCCGGCGCCCGAGTCCGACACGACGGCGAAGAGCGGCGCGGCGGCGGCGTTCGCCTGCGACCCCTGCTGCCAGCTGAAGGCGGTTCCGGCGAAAGACTTGAACCACTCCTCGTCCTGCGGGTACGCGTTCGCCGGCTGGAGCTGGAGGTGGAGGTGCGGGCCTTCCGCGTGGCCGGTGTCGCCGACGAGGCCGACGGGCGCGCCGGCAGCGAGCCGGATGCCGGTCTCGACCGTCGGCTCGAGGTAGGCGAGGTGGCAGTAGGTCCACGTCAGCCCGTCCGTCGTCTGCAGCGTCACGCCGATCCCGCAGGCTCCCTCCGGCGCGTGCCACGCCTCGAGCACGGCCGCGTCGCCGAGCGCGTACACGGGGGAGCCCGCGGGCGCGGCGATGTCGGCCGCCGGGTAGTCGTGGTGGGTGAGCCCGACGGAGACGACGCCGGCGCCGCCGCCGACGGGGAAGACGTAGCCGCTGCCGTAGCTCGGGCCCGCGAAGAGCGTGCTCGTCCCGAAGGACGGGGCCTGCGAGGCGGAGCGGGCGGCGTCGAGCGCGGCCTGGGCGTCGGCGAGCGCCGTCCGGGCCTGCTCGGTCGCGGCGTGGGCCTGCTCGCGGTCGAGGTCGAGCTGCCCCGCGTCCTTCTGCGCGGTCAGCTGGTCGCTGAGGAGGGACGCGCTCGTCGCCCGGACGAGCAGCTCGTTCTCCCGGTGCGTCAGGCTCTCCTCCGCGGCGGTCGCGTCGAGGAGAGCGGCGTTCGTGTCGACGACGGCCTGCTG
This sequence comes from Gaiellaceae bacterium, assembly GCA_036820565.1. Classification (GTDB taxonomy): domain Bacteria; phylum Actinomycetota; class Thermoleophilia; order Gaiellales; family Gaiellaceae; genus DAISLG01. Next base: position 871 of record DAISLG010000307.1, read on the forward strand.
GGCGTCCTTGAGCTGCTGCTGGAGGTCCTGGAGCCCCTGCGCACCTGTGGGCCCGCCGCCCGCGTAGGCGGTCGCGAGCTGGAGCACCTCGTCGACGTACCACTGCGCGTGGTTGTACGAGAAGATCGCCTGCTGGATGTCGGTCTGGCCGCCGGCCGCGGCGAGGTAGCGCGCGGCCGAGTAGATCGCGTCGCGCGGGTTCCAGGGGTCGGCGACACCGTCACCGTCGGCGTCGGTGCCCCAGCGGAGCCACGTGCCGGGCATGAACTGCATCCAGCCGACCGCACCCGCCGTGCTCGGGCCCATGTTCTGCCCGAAGTTCGACTCGATCTTGTTGATCGCGCCGAGCACCTGCCACGGGATCCCGTACTGCTGCCCGGCGCCGACCCAGAGCTGCTGGAGGTCGGCGACCGAGAGCTGCTCCGGCTGGGCCGGGGCCATCCCGAGCTCGAGCGGCACGACGACCTCGCCCGCGTTCGGCGTCTCGGCCGAGAAGGGCGCCGGCGCCTGCGGGACGACCGTGAACGTGTCGGCGCCCGCCGCGCCTGCGGTGGCGAGCGCCAGGAGCGCGACGAGGAGGAGGCGTCTCATTGTCCCGCGAGGCGAAGGCTCGGCAGCGGCTCTTCCTCGGGCTCGACCGGGGCGACGGGCTCGTCCGAGCCGCCGGCGGCCTGCCGCTTCTCCGCGTGCTCGAGCACGACCATGAAATCGTGCTTCGACGTGGCGGCGTTCGCGGCGACCTCGCGGTCGACCGCGCCCGAGAGGACGAGCTCGACGAGCGCCTGGCTGAACGTCTGCATGTCGAAGAAGGAGCCCTCCGCGATCGCGTCGGGGATCTCGTCCGCCTTGTTCTCGCGGATCAGGTCGGAGATGCGCGCGTTCATCACCATCACCTCGACGGCCGCCGCGCGGCCGCCGTCGGCGCGCGGGAGCAGGCGCTGGCTGACCACGCCGCGGAGGATCCCGGCCATGATCGAGCGGATCTGCTGCTGCTTCGCCTCGGGGAAGAACTCGATCATCCG
>DAISLG010000308.1:0-1888 GCA_036820565.1 Gaiellaceae bacterium
ACCGTCCAGGTGCGGCGCAGCTCGTAGACCGGCAACTGGTGCTCGATGCACACGGCCAGCGCACGGAAGCCGTCCGCCCGTTCGCCCTTGAACCACACCGTCGGGTGTACGACGGTGTGACCTTCGCCGCCCTCGCAGGATTTGAGCGTCTCGATTCCCGCGGCGTTCAAGGTCCACACGTACAGCGCGATGCCCGGATCCAGCTCCACGAGGACGAGAATATTGATCAGTGCGGACGGCTAGCCGGCCGAGAGGAGCACGACGCCTGCGAGGGCTGCGCCGACCCCGAGTCGCTGCGAGGGGGCGATCCGCTCTCTCAGCACGACCGCAGCGAGAGCGACGGTCACGACCGGGTAGAGGGACGCGAGCACGGAGACGACGCTGACGAGCCCACGCGGAGACGCCAGGGCGAAGAGGAGGTTGCCCAGCATGTCGAAGACGCCGATCGCCGCCACCGCGACCAGGTTCCCGCGCGAGAGCCGAAGCGACGGTCGCACGAGCACCGCCGCGGCGCAGACGATCGAGGTCGAGACGATCCGGAAGGTCATCGTCGCCCAGAGCGAGTCCGCGCTCGAGGCGGCGTGCATCAGCGGGAAGTAGCAGCCGAAGCCGACCGCCGACAGGAGCGCCAGGCCCGCCCCGGTTGCGACGCGGCTCGTCCGGCCCGGCTCGCGCGAGGCGAGTACGACACCGGCCAGCGCCAGCGCCATCCCGGCCAGCTGGGCAGGGCTCGGACGGTCGCCGGTCGCGATCCCGTAGACCACGGGGACGACGGCCGCCAGCCCCGCGATCGGAGCGACGATGCTGATCGCGCCGATCTTCATCCCACGGTAGAACGCGACGAGCCCGAGCGTCCCGGCGATCGAGGCGGGGACGGCGAGCAGCACCCGGGCGTCGTGCGGAGCCTCTGCGCGGAGGATCACCGCCGTGCCGATGAGCGTCGTCCCGACGAGCTGCGAGACGAGCATCACCGCCAGCACGCCGAGGGTTCGACTCTTCAGGCCTCCGAAGAAGTCGGCGAACCCCCACACCAAGCTCGAGGTGAGGGCGAGAAGCGCTGCCGTCAACTCGTCGGCCGCGTTGCGGCGACCGCGTCGAGCTGATTCGCGTGGTAGAGCACCGCGGCCTCGGCCGTCCGCGCCACGCGCGCGTCGTGATGCGCGGCGACCGCGTGGAGCAGCTCCGTGCGGGCGTCCGCGGCGAGCTCCGTCGCCCGTTCCTCGATCAGGCGCAGGCCCAGGTGGACGTGGCCGAGCAGCGCGCCCTCCTCGGTCGGGCGGAAGGTCGGCGGGCCGGTGAGCTCGCGCGTCCGGCCGGCGTCGTGGACGAGGGCGGCCGCGAGCAGCAGGTCGGGCCGTAGCCGCGGGTGCAGTTGCGCCGTCTCGCGGCAGAGCGTCGCCACGCCGACGGTGTGCTCGAGCAGGCCGCCCGCGTAGCTGTGGTGGCCGTCGGTCGTCGCCGGATACGCGCGCAGGTCGCAGTCGGCGAGGATGCGCTGGACGGTCGCCGCCAGCCCGGGATGCGCGATCTCGGCGACGAGGAACTCGAGGAAGCCCTGAAGCTCCTCGGCGTCGCGGCGCATCGCGGGCGCGAGCGTCGCCGGGTCCGCCTCCGAGGCCTCGATCGAGCGCACGTCGAGCTGGAGCCGGTCGCGATAGCGCTCGACTCGGCCGAGCACGCGCACCGCGTCGCCCTCGGCGAAGCGCGTGTCCAGCAGCTCGACGTCGTTCCAGACGCGCGCCTCGATCCGGCCGCTCGGGTCGACCAGCTCGAGCGCCAGATACGGAGCGCCGCCGCGCGTCGTCAGCCGCTGCTTGCGGGCGACCGCGTAGACCCCCTCGACGACGCGATCCTCGGCGAGGTCTGCGATCGCGCTCACCGGGCCAGT
>DAISLG010000309.1:0-1849 GCA_036820565.1 Gaiellaceae bacterium
ACGATGGCGCTTGCGTCGCTCCCGGGGAAGCTCGAGTCGTATCTCGCCGTCCCGGGCCTGAACACCGTCGAGCTCGACGTCAAGGACGAGAGCGGCCGTGTCGCGTTCGTCGGGGCGGCGCCGCCGCTCGCGCGGGCGACGGGCGCGTCGGGACGCTTCTACGACCCGCGGGTGGCCGTCAGGCTCGCGCGGAAGCACGGCGACTACCTGATCGGGCGGGTCGTCGTCTTCGAGGATCCCGTCCTCTCGGAGAAGCGCCCGGCGCTGGCGATCCGCACGCGCGACGGCGGCGTCTGGCACAACCGCGGCGGGCTCGGCTGGACGAACCCGTACGACGAGCGGGTCTGGAAGTACGCCGTCGATGTCGGCGCCGCCGCCGCGCAGGCCGGGTTCGACGAGATCCAGTTCGACTACGTGCGCTTCCCGAGCGACGGCGACCTCTCGACGGCGGTCTTCCCCGGCCGCCGCGCGGAGCTCCAGGCGAAGACGATCGCCCGCTTCGCGGCATACGCGGCGCGGCGGCTCCATCCGCTGAAGGTGCGCGTGTCGCTGGACGTCTTCGGCCTCTCGGCGACGCGCGACCTCGGCATCGGCCAGACGCCGCGGCGGCTCGCGCGGTACGTCGATGCGCTCTACCCGATGGTCTACCCGTCGCACTACAGCGCGGGCGAGTACTCGATTCCCGACCCGAATGCGGCGCCGGGCTCGACCGTCGCCCGCTCGCTGCGCGACTTCAACCGGCAGTTGCGCGGCCGCAGGGCGAAGGTGATCCCGTGGCTCCAGGACTTCTCGCTCGGCCGCACGTACACGATCGCGGACGTGCGCGAGCAGATCGCCGCCGCGCGGGAGAACCACACCGCCGGGTTCATGCTCTGGAACGCGGGCGGCGTCTACACCGACGGCGCGCTCTCCGCCCCGTAATGCGGGAAGATACGAGGCGGCTCCACCGTCCAGGGTTCAGCAATCGAGAAGGAGACGAGATGGACGAGCAGCACGAAGGGCAGAACGAGGAAGAGGTCGAGGCGCACCTGCTCAAGGAGACGATCGCGGCCGGCGCCGCCTCCGCGGCGCTCTTCGCCGGCTCCGCATCAGCGCGTGTCGCCCCGCCGGAGCCGGACGGCGTCGCACCCGCCGCATCCGCCCAGCACGCCGCGAAGCCGGCGAAGAAGGCGCACAAGGCGAAGAAGGCGAGCCGGGAGCACTTCAGCCCGAGCTCGACGCACCGCTCGGTCGACGAGCCCTAGGCCTTCGAGGCGAGGATCAGGAGATCTCCCGGGATCCGCCGGTCCTGCCGGCGGAACCCGGTCGGGTCGGCGGGGAACTCGTCCAGTTGCCGGATGACGAGCCCCGCCTGCGCGATCGCGTTGACGATCTGGCCGATCCGCCAGAAGCGCTCGACCTTCTGCTCGGTCGCGGGCTCTCCGGGCAGGTCGAAGTGGCCCCAGCCGGTGGCGACGATCGGGCTCTCGTCGAAGTAGTCGTCGCGCCACCGCATCGCCGCGTCGACGCAGCCGGCAATTGGGTGGCCGTCGAAGAAGACGAGCTCGCCGCCGTCACGGAGCGCCGCGGCGATCCCGCCGGCCCAGGCGTCGAGGTCGTGCAGCCAGCAGACGATCCCGGTCTCGGTGTAGACGAGGTCGAAGCGGCCGCGGCGCACCTCGGGCGGCAGCGCCTGCACGTCGCCGTGGATGAACGTCGCGCCGGGCGCCTTCGTGCGCGCGACGGCGAGCGCCTCGTTCGCGATGTCGACCCCGGTGACGAGCGCGCCGAGCTCGACGAGCCCCGCAGTCGACTCCCCGGTCGCGCACTGGAGGTGGAGGACGCGCTTGCCCGCCACGTCGGGGAGTCG
>DAISLG010000310.1:0-1840 GCA_036820565.1 Gaiellaceae bacterium
GCTCCACCTCGGGCGAGGCGAGGGCCAGCAGGAGCGCAATCGCGTCGTCGTGGCCTGGGTCGCAGTCGAGGATGATTGGCTCGGGCGGCACCGGCGGCAGTATCGCCGCAGCGAATAGGTTGAAGGCGTGAAGCCGCGCCTGGGCGTTCTCGCCGAGCCGACGTTTCGGTCGCTGTACTTCGCCCGCGCCCTATCCCTGCTCGGCGACGGCGTCGTGCCCCTCGCGCTCGCGTTCGCCGTTCTCAGCCTCGACCGCTCGGCGACCGCGCTCGGGATCGTCCTGACGTCGTCGGCGATCCCTCGCGTCGGCCTGATCCTCGTCGGAGGCGTGGTCGGCGACCGCGTGTCGCGGCGGAACGTCATGCTCGCCAGCGACGTGCTGCGGTTCGGCTCGCAGGCGACCGCGGCTTTCCTCCTGATCAGCGGGCACGCTCAGCTTTGGCATCTCGCCCTGCTGGCGTTCGTAAACGGCTGTGGCACGGCCTTCTTCATGCCCGCCTCGACGGGGCTGCTGCCGCAGGTGGTTCCCGACGAGCGCCTGCAAGAGGCGAACGCGCTCTTCAGCCTCACGGCGAGCACGTTCTCGCTCGGCGGACCGGTGCTCGCTGGAATTCTGGTCACCACCGTAGGGGCCGGGTGGGCATTCGCTGTGGACGCTGCGACCTACCTCGGGAGCGCGCTCTTCCTCGCGCAGATCCGGGATCTCGGTAAGGTCGAGCCGGCCGGTGCCACGACGTTCCTGGCGCAGCTTCGAGAGGGCTGGGACGCCGTCCGCACGCGTACCTGGGTGCTGATGGACGGGATCTTCTCCGCGCTCGGCAACGCGGTGATCATCGCGCCGATCTTCGTCCTCGGCCCGCTCGTGGCGTTGCGCTCGCTCGACGGCCCGAAGTCGTGGACGATCATCCTGGTCGGCTACGGGCTCGGCGCCATCGCGAGCGGCGCGCTGGCGCTCAGGCTCAGGCCTTCGCGGCCGCTCGTCCTCGGCTGGTCACTCCTGGCGCTCTTTGGAGTCCCGGCCGCGCTGCTCTCGGTACCGGCTCCGACCGTCGTGATCGCCGCGGGGGCGTTCCTGGCCGGAATCTCGCTCAACATCGCCAACACCTTGTTCGAGACCGCACTACAGCAACACGTGCCCCGCGCCGTACTCTCCCGCGCGAGCTCGTTCAGCTGGATGCTCGCAATGCTCCTCCAGCCCATCGGGTTTGCTCTCGTGGGCCCGATATCGGACGCCGTCGGGATCCGGGCGACGCTGATCGGCGCCGCCGTGTGGGCGCTCGTCTCGTCCTGCATCGTCCTGTCGGTGCCGGGGGTGCGCGACCTGCGGCGCCTTCCTCCGGACGCTACTGCGTAAGGATCTCGTCGACCTCCGCAGTCGTCGGGAGGGATGGTTGCGCACCGAGGCGCGACGCGGCGAGCGCACCGGCGGCGCACGCTCGTCGGAGCGCCTCGTCCCACTCGCGGCCCTCGAGGTGCGAGACGACGAGGCAGGCCGTGAACGCGTCGCCCGCCGCGGTGCCGTCGACCGCTTCGACCCGCGGCGGCGCCGCACGAGCGATCTCCTGCCCTTCCTGGAGCAGAACCGCGCCCTCCCCGCCGAGCGTCAGCGCGAGGAGCTTTCCGCGCGAAACCGTCTCGACCTCGTGGCGGTTGACGACGAGCAGGTCGGGCTCGACGTCGATCGGCCGCGCCGGAGCAGCGTTCAGGCAGAAGAACGAGGCGTCCCGTGCGGCCGCGAGCACGGGCTCGTCCGGGATCTCGAGCTGGCAGAGGACGGCGCCCGCGACCGGCTGCGGCTCGAGCCGGGCGTTTGCCCCGGGCGCGACGACGATGACGTTCT
>DAISLG010000311.1:0-1802 GCA_036820565.1 Gaiellaceae bacterium
AGTACAAGAAGCGGATGGACGACTGGCTCCGCAACATGGGCGACTGGAACATCTCGCGCAAGCGCTACTTCGGCCTGCCGCTGCCGATCTACCCGTGCTCGTGCGGGCACGTGAACGTGATCGGCTCGCGCGCCGAGCTCGAGGAGCGCGCGACCGGCGGGCTCGACCAGCTCCAGGAGCTGCACCGGCCGTGGATCGACGAGGTGCCGATCCGCTGCGAGTCGTGCGAGGAGACGGTGCGCCGCGTCGTCGAGGTCGGCGACGCCTGGCTCGACGCCGGGATCGTCAACTTCTCGACGCTCGGCTGGCGCAACGAGCAGTGGCTCGAGGGCGGCAACGCGACGGGCGCGGCGGCCGGGCTGACGAGCGCCGACCTCCCGGATCACGCCTACTGGGAGAAGTGGTTCCCGACCGACTGGGTCTCGGAGATGCGCGAGCAGATCCGGCTCTGGTTCTACTCGCAGAGCTTCATGTCGCTCACGCTCGACGGCCGCGCGCCGTACCGGCGGGTGCTGACCTACGAGAAGGTGCTCGACGAGACCGGCCGCGAGATGCACAAGTCGTGGGGTAACGCGATCGAGCTGAACGACGCGCTCGGGCACATGGGCGCCGACGTCGCGCGCTGGCTCTTCTGCGAGCAGCCGCCGAGCCAGCCGCTGCGCTTCGGCTACGGGATGGCCGACGACGTCAAGCGGCGGCTGCTGACGTTCTGGAACTCGGTCACGTTCTTCGTCACGTACGCGAACGTCGAGGACTTCGATCCGCACGCGCCCGCGGGCGAGCCGCAGCCGCTCGACCGCTGGCTCGCGTCCCGCACGGCGAAGCTCGTCCACGACGCGACCGCCGAGTACGAGCGCTTCTGGACGCCCGGCGTCGTCGAGGCTTTCGAGGCGTTCGTCGACGATCTCTCGAACTGGTACATCCGCCGCTCGCGGCGCCGCTTCTGGGAGGGCGACGCGACCGCGCTCCAGGCGCTGTGGGACGCGCTCAGGCAGGCGACGCTGGTGATCGCGCCGGTGATGCCGTTCCTCGCCGAATCGCTCTGGCGGAACATCGTCTCGGAGGACGAGTCGGTCTTCCTGGCGCCGTGGCCCGAGGTGGGCGAGGTCGATGACGCTCTGCTCGCGGAGGTCAAGGAGGTGCGTCGCGTCGTCGAGCTCGGGCGGCGGGCGCGCGACGCCTCGGGGCTGAAGCTGCGCCAGCCGCTGCGGCGGCTCGTCGTCCAGGGCGCGCAGCTCGCCGCGGCGCACGCGGGCGAGATCCGGGACGAGTTGCGCGTGAAGGAGGTCGAGTTCGGCGAGGTCGAGGCGGTCGAGCTGCGCGTGAAGCCGCACCTGCCGGTGCTCGGGCCGAAGCTCGGCAAGGAGCTCGGCGCCGTCCGTGCGGCGCTCGCCGCGGGGGAGTTCGAGCAGCTCGAAGGGGGCGGCTTCCGCGCCGCCGGGCACGAGCTCGGCGTAGACGAGGTGATCGTCGAGCACGGTGGCCGGGACGGCTGGGCGGTCGCGTCGGAGGAGGGCGTCACGGTTGCGCTCACGACGACGCTCGACGAGGAGCTCCTGCTCGAGGGCCGCGTCCTCGACCTGATCCACACCGTCAACGGCATGCGCCGCGAGGCGGGTCTCGAGCTCACCGACCGCATCCGCCTGACCGTCCCGGCGGAGGATGTCCTCGCGCACGCCGACCGGATCAAGGAGGAGACGCTCGCGGTCTCGGTCGAGGCGGGCCCGGAGCTCGCGCTCGCGCTCGCCTAGATGCCTGATCGGAAATTCCCGCGGCCGCGGCTGGTGGCTCAGCCGCGGCGC
>DAISLG010000312.1:0-1792 GCA_036820565.1 Gaiellaceae bacterium
CCGCGTCGATCTCCGCCTGGTGCGCGGTCTTCGACTGGCCGAGCATCGTCGCCGCGTTCATCGTGTCGCGCCACGGTCCGGCGAGCAGCTCGGCCGCACGCAGGAAGACGGCCGCGCGCTCCTCCCACGGGCGGCGGCTCCAGTCGCGCCAGGCGTCGGTGGCGGCGTCCGCGGCGGCGGCGACCTCGTCCTTGCCGCCCTGGTGGACGTCGGCGAGGACATGCTCCTTCTTGTGCGGGACGATCGCCTCCCGCGTCTTGCCGGTCTTGACCTCCTTGCCGCCGATCACGAGCGGGATCTCGAGCCGCTCGTTCCGCATCTGCTCGACCCGGAGCCGGAGGCTCGCGCGCTCGGCGCTGCCGGGCTCGTACGAGCGGACGGGCTCGTTCGCGGCGGCCGGCGGGCGGAAGATTCCGTGAGTGCTCATCCCGCCTGATCGTATAGTCGGAGGCATGGCACCGAAGCCGGTTCGGTACGAGGTGGAGGGGTGGGGTGTCGGCGAGCTGTGGCTCGACGGCGACGTCGTCGTCTGGAGCGAGCTCCCACGTCCAGGGAACAGTCTGGTACTTGGCGAGCATGGGCTCGTGGAGCGGTTGCGCTCGTTCTTCGCGGGCGAGGCGGTCTCGTTCGACGACGTCGAGCTCGACTTCGACGAGGGGTTCTACGGCGACTGCGCTCGGGTGCTGCGGCAGGTGCCGCGGGGTGAGGTCGTCACCTACGGCGAGCTCGCGGCCCTCGCGGGGCGGCCGGGCGCGGCCCGCGCGGCGGGGACGTTCTGCGCGCGCAGCCGGCTCTCCCCGTTCGTGCCGTCGCACCGCGTCGTCGGCGCGGACGGCCTCGGATCGTACGGTGAGCTAGGTCTCGACTACAAGCGACGGCTGCTGGCGCTCGAAGATGTCGTTATCTGAGGATCTGCGGAACGAGCTCGCCGCGATCGCGCCCGCCCGGGCATGTTGCCGGCTCGCGGAGCTCTCGGCGCTCTTCCACTCGGCTGGGGCGCTCCATCTTCAGGGCCGCGGGGAGGTGGCGGTGCACCTCGACCTGTCGAGCTCCGCGGCGGCACGGCGAGCGTTCGTGCTCCTGCGCGACTCGGGCGTCGCCTCCGAGATCCGGACCTACCGGCGCACCTCGTTCGACCGCGCCACGCGGTACCAGCTGCACGTCTCGGGCAACGCCGGCGCGCTCGGGCTGCTGCGCGAGGCGGGTGTGCTCGGCCCGAGGCTGGCACCGCTCGAGCGGCCGCCGAAGCGCGTCGTCGGGCGAGCGTGCTGTCGCGGCGCATACCTCCGCGGCGCCCTGCTCGGCGGCGGCTCGCTGAGCGCGCGGCACCTGGAGGCGCGCACGTCCGGGCTCGACGGCGCCCGTTTCCTCGCCGACGTCGTCGCGGCGGACGGCGTCGCGCTGCGCGTGCAGGAGCGCGCCGGGCACGCCGCCGCCTACGCGAAGGGAGTCGACGCGATCGCCGAGGCGGTCGCGCTCGCGGGCGCGAGCGACACGGCGCTCGTCTTCGAGGAGCAGGCTGTCGTCGGCGCGACCCGCGCGCAGGCGAACCGGCTCGCGAACGCGGACCATGCGAACCTCGTCCGCACGAGCCGGGCGGCGGCCGCGCAGCTGCGGGCGATCAGAGCACTCGAACTCGACGACCTGCCGGAGTGGCTCCACGAGATCGCCGTGCTGCGCCTGAAGAACCCGACACTCTCCCTGCGTGAGCTGGCCGCCAAGTGCGACCCGCCGGCGACGAAGGCGGCCGTGCAGCGGCGGCTCCGGCGCCTCGTCGAGCTCGCCGACCTCT
>DAISLG010000313.1:0-1790 GCA_036820565.1 Gaiellaceae bacterium
GCGAGCTCGTCCACCTCGGCCTGGTCGAACGTCCGGACGGCGAGCGCGTCGAGGTAGCGAGAGAGGACCCGCGCCGTGTCGCCGACGGACTCGCCGCGCGCGAGCTGAAGCTCGGACGCCTGGAGGAAGATCGCCGTGCCGCCGAGGTGCGCCATCCCGACCTCGAGCGAGACGCGGGTGCGCGTCGAGGCCTTGCGGAAGACGAGGCCGAGCGTGCGGCCCTCGAGCAGCCGGTGCGGCTCGCGCGCGGCGTGCTGCGCCTTGAGGTCGTCGGCGAGGTCGAGCACGCAGTCGAGCTCGGCACCCGTCCAGTCGGAGATCCGGGTCAGCGAGCGACCGCGGAGGTCGACCTGGAGCGCGGCGGGAAGCGTCACAGCCCGAGCCTCGCGCGGGCGGCCGCGACCGCCTCGGCCGTGGCGCCCGGCCCCGGCGACCGGCGCGGTGCCGCGGCCGGAGCCTCGAACGTGCCGGCGCGCACCTGCGCCGCGACCTGCTCGTGCGCGTCGCGGAAGGGCACGCCCTCGCGCACGAGCGCCTCTGCGGCGTCGGTCGCGAGCAGCAGCGGGTCGGAGGCGGCGGCCGCGAGCCGGCCGCGGTCGAGCTCGAGCCCCTCGACGAGAACGGCGAGCGCACCCAGCGCGCCGGCCACGTCCTTGCGCGCGGCGAAGACGGGAGCCTTGTCCTCCTGGAGGTCGCGGTCGTAGGCGAGCGGCAGGCCCTTGACGACCGCGAGCAGCCCGGTCAGCCGGCCGATCGCGGTGCCGGCCTTTCCGCGCGCGAGCTCGGCGACGTCCGGGTTGAGCTTGTTCGGCATCATCGACGAGCCGGTCGCGGCCTCCTCGGGGAGCCGCGCGAAGCCGAACTCGGCGGTCGTCCAGAGGCAGAGCTCCTCCCCGATCCGCGAGACGTGGCCGAAGAGCATCGCGACCGCGTAGAGGTAGTCGAGCGCGAAGTCGCGGTCGGCGACCGCGTCGAGTGAGTTCCGCATCCCGTTCGGCGCGGCGGGCAGCGGCAGGGTCGAGCCTGCGAGCGCGCCGGCGCCGAGCGGCGAGAGCGACGCCTGGCCGCGCGCGAACGCGAACCGCCGGCGGTCGCGCTCGAGCATCTCGACCCAGGCGAGCAGGTGATGGCCGACCGTCACCGGCTGCGCACGCTGGAGGTGGGTGTAGCCCGGCATCGGAGTCTCCGCGTCGGCCTCCGCGCGGTCGAGCAGCACGGCGGCGAAGCCGTCGATCGCGGCGACCGCTTCGGCGCACGCGTCCTCGACGTAGAGCCGGAACGCGGCCGCGACCTGGTCGTTGCGCGAGCGGCCCGCGTGGATCTTGCGGCCGACGTCTCCGAGCGCCCGCTCGATCGCCGAGTGGACGTCCTCGTCGCCCTCCTCGACCGTGACATCCCCGATCGTCGCGCGGACCTCGTCGAGCTCGTCCGCCGTCAGGATCCCGGCCGCGGCGAGCCGCTCCGCGTGGACGAGCGTCGCCGCGACGTCGTACGGAAGCAACTCGTCGTCGTCGGCGCGCAGGAACGCCCACACCTCGGGCGCGAGCGCTCCCTCGACCCGTCCGGCCCAGAGGGTCATGCGAACGTCAGCTTCCTCTCGCGCGCCGCGGCGAGCTCCGTCTCGAGCGCCGACAGCGCGATGAAGCCCTCGGCTGCGGCGTGCGGGAAGGTCTCGCCCGTGCCGTAGGACGCGAGTGTCTCGGCGTAGAGCGCGTACTCGGAGCGTCGCCCGACGACGACCGGCGCACCGGCGGCGAGCTTGACGCGCACCTCACCGGTGACGAGCTGCT
>DAISLG010000314.1:0-1784 GCA_036820565.1 Gaiellaceae bacterium
GCGGCTATCGCCTCGCGAAGCTCGCGCGTCCCGAGAAGCCGGCCGCGCCGCCCGTCGAGAAGCCCCAGCCTCCGGCGACCGAGCCACAGCACGTGACGCGCTACGTCGAAGGAACCCTGGCCTCGCTCTCCTCGGTCTCGCTCACCGTCAAGCCCGACTCCGGCGAGAGCCTCACCTGCGCGATCCCGACCGGACGGGCCGGCTCGGTCTCCGAGCTGAAGCTCGCCCTCGGCGAGCGCGTCCGGATGCTGTGCGAGCTCGCCGGCGACCACGCGCAGCTCGTCAAGCTGGCGCGACCGGAGCGAAGCACCGCGCCGCCGGCGAAGAAGAAGCCGGCCCTCGAGCGGCCGAAGAAGAAGTAGCTACCCGCGCCAGCGGTTCGTGATCGGCACGCGCCGGTCGCGGCCGAACGCCTTCGGCCGGAGCTTGACGCCCGGGGGCGCCTGGCGGCGCTTGTACTCGGCGCGGTCGATCAGTGCGAGCGCGCGCTCGACGACGTCGTCGTCGAACCCATCCGCGGCGAGCTCCTCCCGCGAGCGGTCGAGCTCGACGTACGCCTCGAGCACCGCGTCGAGCTTGTCGTAGGGCGGGAGCGAGTCCTCGTCGCGCTGGTCGGCGCGGAGCTCGGCGCTCGGTGCGCGCTCGATGATCGACATCGGGATCAGCTCGCGGACCGCGCGCTCGTTCAGGTGGCGCGAGAGGCGGAACACGTCCGTCTTGTAGACGTCCTTCAGCAGCGCGAACCCGCCGGCCATGTCGCCGTAGAGCGTGGCGTAGCCGACGGAGAGCTCCGACTTGTTCCCGGTCGCGATCACGAGCCAGCCGAACTTGTTGGAGAGCGCCATCAGCAGCGTCCCGCGGATGCGTGCCTGGAGGTTCTCCTCGGTCAGGTCGCGCTCGACGCCCTCGAAGTGCGGGCCGAGCGCGACGTCGAACGTCTCCGCGAGCTCGCCGATCGGCACCTCGCGGAGGTCGATGCCGAGGCTCTCGGCGAGCCGGTGCGCGTCGGCCCGCGTCCCCTCGGAGGAGAACTGCGACGGCATCGAGACCGCGTGGACGCGGTCGGGACCGAGCGCCTCCGCCGCCAGCGCGGCGACGAGCGCGGAGTCGATTCCGCCGGAGAGGCCCACGACGATCTCGCTGAAGCCGTTCTTGCGGACGTAGTCGGAGAGTCCGAGCTCGAGCGCGAGTCGCATCTGCTCGAGGTCCTCCAGCAGCGGCGCGGGCTCCGGGCAGAGCGGATCGCCCATCTGCGCGCGCGGTGCCGGCAGCTCGACGATCTCGGCGACGACCGGCTCCTCACGCTCGCGCGCGAGCGCGCGCCGGCGCACGTCGCGGAGGCGCCGGCCGACCGCCGCGGCGGGGTCGACGTCGACGACGAGCAGGCACTCACGGAAGCCCGGCGCGCGCGCGACGATCTCGCCTTCGTCGTCGAGCACGAGCGAGTGGCCGTCGAAGACCAGCTCGTCCTGGCCGCCGACCGCGTTGACGAAGGCGATGAAGCACGAGTTGTCGCGGGCGCGGGTCGCCAGCATGTCCTCGCGCTCGCGGTCCTTGCCGACGTGAAACGGGGAGGCGGAGATGTTCGCGATCAGCTGCGCGCCGGCGAGCGCCAGGTCGGTCGCGGGCGGGCCCGGGTGCCAGATGTCCTCGCAGACGGTCGGCCCGACGAGCACCTCGCCCGAGCGGAGCAGGACGAGGTCGCGGCCGGAGGCGAAGTAGCGGTCCTCGTCGAAGACCCCGTAGTTCGGCAGGAAGCGCTTCCGGTAGACGGCGCGAACCCG
>DAISLG010000315.1:0-1778 GCA_036820565.1 Gaiellaceae bacterium
CGTCGCGGACGAGCAAGTGGAGGAACACGTACTGCGTCTCGTCGGCCACCGCCGACCGCCGATCGCGGCGGATGAACTCCTTGCGCTCGAGCGCGTGCAGGGGCTCCTCGAGCCCGTGCGGCGAGCGTTCGCCGATCGCTGCGATCGCCGCCGGCCAGAACACCTTGCCGACGACCGCGGCGTCGTGCACCAGCTCCTTTTGCTCCGGCGGGAGCGCGTCGAGGCGCGCGGCGATCATTCCCTGCACGGTTTCCGGGAGCGGCAGCTCGCCGCGCTCCTCGAGCTGCCATCCACCGGCCCCGCGGACGAGGAAACCCCGGTCTTGCAGCATCCGCACGTACTGCTCGGCATAGAGGGGGTTGCCCTCGGCGCGCGCGAGCACCTGGCTCTGCACCTCGGCCGGGAGCAGCATCTGGTCGAGGAGGGAGCCGAGCAGGCGCGCAGTTTCCTCGGGCGACAGGGCTGGAATCGAGACGGTCGATGCGTTGCGCTTGCCGCCGCTCCAGCCAGGCCGGCGGTCGAGTAGCTCGGGCCGCGCCGTCGCGACGATCAGCATCGGAACGGTGGCCACCCAATCGGCGAGGTAGTCGACGAAGTCGAGCAGGCCGTCGTCGGCCCAGTGCAGGTCTTCGAAGACGAGCACGAGCGGGCGCTGTTCCCCCAGCGCCTCGAGCAGCCGTCGCCAGGCGGAGAACGCCTCGCTGCGGCGATCCATTGTCGTCTCCGTCTCGCCGGCCATACCCGCGAGCGGCCGGACATGGCGCTCGACCCATGGGCGGTCGCTCGCCTCGCCGAGCAGCTCGTCGAGCATGTCGAGCAGCTTTTGCTCAGCAACTGCGGCGGTGTCCGTTTCCAGGATCCCCGCCTGTGCCTTCACGATCTCGCCGAGCGCCCAGAAGCTCTGGGTCTCGCCGTAGGGCAGTGAGCGCCCCTGACGCCACCAGTAGATCTCGGGATCCGCGTCGATGACCCGGAAGAACTCGGCGACGAGCCGGCTCTTTCCGACGCCGGGAACCCCCACGAGCGTCACCAGCTGCGCGGTCTGCTCGGTTCGGCAACGCGTGAACGCCTCCGTGAGGAAGCCGAGCTCGCGCTCCCGCCCGACCAATGGCGTCGCCGATCGCTGGTCGACGTCGATCCCGAAGCGCGAGTGCGCCGCCACCGCCTCCCAGACGGTGATCGGCAGCGCCTTCCCTTTTGCCTCGACCGGTGGCGCCTCGCGGTAGTCGATCACGTGACGCGTGGCCCGATACGTCGCCTCGCCGACGAGGATGCCATCGATCGGAGCGGCGGACTGCAGGCGCGCGGCTGTGTTGACGACGTCGCCCGAGGCGATACCCTCGCCCTCGGACGGGCGAGCGCCGAGTGCCACGACGGCCTCGCCCGTGTTCACAGCCGTGCGGATCTGGAGCTCGAGCCCAGGATCCCGCTCGTTCAGCTGCCGGATCGCCTCGCGGATCGCAAGCGCAGTCCGCACGGCTCGCTCGGCGTCATCCTCGTGCGCGACCGGCGCCCCGAACACAGCCATCACTGCGTCGCCGATGAACTTCTCGACCGTGCCGCCGCGCTGCTCGATCTGCTCCCGGAGGCGCGCGTAGTAGGGCGACAACATCGCGCGCACGTCCTCCGGGTCAAGCCCCTCCGCGCGGCCCGTGAATCCCACCAGATCAGTGAACAGCACGCTAACGATCTTCCGCTCCTCGCCCGCGTCCCGCGTCTCGGCCGCGAGCGAAGCGCCGCACATGCCGCACAGCCGGAATCCGTCCGGATTCTCCTGG
>DAISLG010000316.1:0-1773 GCA_036820565.1 Gaiellaceae bacterium
GCGAGCTCCAGCCGTGGATGCGCGACCCCGAGACGCCGGACGAGCAGGAGATCCGAAAGTTGCTCTCCTAGGAGAACAGCTCGCGGTAGACGTCGTCGTGGCCGCGCGCCGAGCGCTCCCAGGTGAAGCGCGCAGCCTGAACGAGGCCGCGGCGCGACCACTCGTCCGGTGCGTCGAGCACCTCGGCGACGGCGGCTGCGATCTCCTCGGGCGCGTGCGGGTCGAACAGGCGCGCCGCGTCGCCGCAGACCTCCGGGAGCGAGCCGGCCCGCGCCGCCGCGACCGGGCAGCCGCAGGCAAAAGCCTCGAGCGGCGGCTGGCCGAAGCCCTCGTACAGGCTCGGGAAGACGAGCGCGGCCGCGCGGCGGTAGAGGTCGACGAGCTCGTCTTCAGAGACGAGGCCCCGCACCTCGACGCCGTCGGGGACGGGCCCGTCGTGCCCGCCGCCGGTGAGGACGAGGCGCAGCTCCGGCCGCTCCCGGCGGAGCAGCGCGAGCGCCTCGTACAGCCGGGCGTGGTTCTTGTGCGGCCAGGGCCGTGCCGGGTAGAGCAGGAAGTCCTCCCGCTCCACCGGCGCGGGCGCGAATCGCTCATGGTCGATTCCGTGGTGGACGACGCGCGCCTTGTCCAGCCCGAGCCGCTCGCGCACGAATTCGCTCGGGACGATCACGAGCCGGGCCCGTCGCAGCGAGCGGTCGTAGAAGACCTTTCGGAACGCCAGCTCCCCGCGCGAGAACAGCTCCGGCAGGTCGCGGTACTGCGTGTCGTGGAGCGTGACGGCCGTCGGCGCAGCCACCGGCGGCAGCGCGATCGTCAGCGGGAAGTGCATCGCGTCGACCGGCCCGATCCGCCGCCGGAGCGGGCCGGGGCGCGCCGCTGCCCACGTCATCGCGACCAGCCGCTCCCGCATCGTGCGGGCGCGGCGGTACTCGCGCACCTCGATCGTGGGCAGGTCCGTCTCGACTCCGGCCGGGACGAACGCGGCGTATTCGAGCCCGCCGTGGGCGGCCAGCGCGCGAGTGAGCCCGCGTGCATACGTCTCGCTGCCACCGATCTCGCCCGGGACGAGCGTCAGCAAGCCGATCCCGACCATCGGCCGAGCTTACAGCGCCGTAACGCCCGCTCTTTACAATCCCGAGCCATGGACGACGAGCAGACCGACGTCGCCGCGCTCTTTGCGCGGCTGAAGGAGGAGGTGCGCTCGAGCGCACCCGCCGCGGGAGCCGCGCCCGTCCCCGTCCGGCTGTCGGTGCGCGACCAGGCCGAGCGCCTCTGGCCGGTCTCGGCGGAGCGGCCACTCGCATCGCGTTCGGCGCTCAAGGGCCAGGCGCTGCGCCCGCTCAAGCTGCTGCTGCGGCGCCTGATGCGCTGGTACGTCGAGCCGCTCGCCGCCGACCAGCGCGCCTTCAACGACGCCGTGCTCAGGCTGATCGACGACCTCGACGAGCGGCTGAAGCGGCTCGAGCGGCAATGAGCTTGCTCACGCTCCTGACGCTTCGCTGGCGGGTCGAGGCCGGAGGGGACAGTGCGGCCGGGCACGGCCCCGGAAGGCATCGGCCCGCCAGCGAGGCGAGCGCCTCGCGGAGGCCGGCTCCGCCGGCCGGGAGCGAGGGGCGGTCAGGGGCGTGAGGATCGCCGTCGCGGCGCCGCAGGTGCCGTTCGTGCGGGGTGGGGCGGAGATCTTCGCCGAGACGCTCGTCGCCGAGTTGCGCGCGCGAGAGCACGAGGCCGAGCTCGTGACCGTGCCGTTCAAGTGGTACCCGGGCACGCGCG
>DAISLG010000317.1:0-1715 GCA_036820565.1 Gaiellaceae bacterium
CGTACGCGCTGTCCCGGTCGCCGGCGAGGCTCGTCCACAAGGCGATCGCTCCGAGAACGGTCGCCTTCGACCGCGACGGAGGCTCGTCCCGGATCAGCGCGAGCGCTCGCTTCTGATGCTCCACCGCCTGGTCGCGGCGCCCTCGGTTCCACTCGACGAAGGTCAGGCCGATCTCCGCTTCGGCCGCGCGAGCCCGGTCTCCCTGAGCGAGCAGCCCATCCCGCGCCTCGGCGAGCACCTGCTCCCGCTCCGCGCTCCCGCCGAGGTCGAGGACCCGCGAGAGCGAGAGCAGGAGACGGGGTCGCTCGGAGTCGTCCGCCGGCCAGAGCTCGAGCGCCGCCTCGTAGAAGCGGACCGCGGCGACGGGCGCGTTCAGCGCGGCGGCCCGGTCGCCCGCATCGCGCAGCGCTACGCGGGCCCGCTCGGCGAAGCCCGCGGTGTCGCCGCCGGCGGCCCGCGTGTACTCGAGCGCGGCCGAGTAGTGGTGGGCGAGCATTTCCGCGACGTCCTCGGAGCGCTCCGACAGCGACTCGATCCACTCGGCCGCGAGCCGGTGCTTCTTGGCGCGGCTCGCGCGGGGGATCTGGCCGTAGGCGACGTCGCGTACGAGCACGTGGCGGAACGCGTACTCCGTCTCGGCCCCGACCGACGAGCGGCGCTCGCGGCGGACGAACTCCTTGCGCCCGAGCAAGTGCAGGAGCTCGTCGAGTTCGCCCTCCGACCCGATCGCGCGCAGCGCTCCGGGCCAGAAGACCTTGCCGACGACGGCCGCGTCCTGCAACAGCTCCTTCTCGCCGCGAGAGAGCCCGTCGAGCCGGGCGGCGATGATCCCCTGCACGGTCTCGGGAAGCGGCAAGTCCTCGGCGGAGCCGCGCTCGAGGAACATCCGCGCGTACTGCTCGGCGTAGAGCGGGTTGCCGCCGGCGCGTGCGAGGAGGGCCGCCTGCGTCTCGGCCGGAAGCAGGGCGCGGTCGAGCAGCGCGGCGACGATGCGCGCCGCGTCGTCGTCTGCGAGCGGCGGGAGCGCGATCGTCGACGCGTTGAGCTTGCCGCCGCCCCAGCCCGGCCGGCGCTCGAGCAGCTCGGGGCGAGCCGTGCCGACGACGAGGATCGGCACGTCGCTCGACCAGTCGACGAGATGGTCGACGAAGTCGAGGACACCGTCGTCGGCCCAGTGCAGATCCTCGAAGACGAGCACGAGCAGGCGCTGCTCGGCGAGCGACTCGAAGAAGCGGCGCCAGGCGCCGAACGCCTCGGCGGCGCGGTCGCCGCCCGTCTCTCCGCCGAGACCGACGAGCGGGCGGACGTGCTCGCCCACCCAGTCCGCGTCGTCGCCGACGACCTCCTGCAGGACCCGGTCGAGCTTCGCCGACGTCTCCTCGGCCGAATCGGTGTCCAGGATGTCCGCCTGGGCCTTGACCATCTCGCCGAGCGCCCAGTAGGTGACGCCCTCGCCGTAGGGCAGGGAGCGGCCCTGCCGCCAGTAGACGAGCTCCGGCGCGGCCTCGATCTGCTGGAAGAGCTCGTAGACGAGGCGGCTCTTGCCCATCCCCGGCACGCCGACGAGCGTGACGAGCTGCGGCGCACGGTCGGCGCGTACCCGCTCGAGCGCGCCGAGCAGCGCGTCGAGCTCGCGCTGCCGCCCGACGAGCGGCGCCGGCGAATCCTGCGCGACGTCGACGCCGAACCGCGCGCGCGGCGCCACCGCCTCCCAG
>DAISLG010000318.1:0-1689 GCA_036820565.1 Gaiellaceae bacterium
AGGGCGTCGACTCGCCGCGTGTCGACGCGGAGCTCCTGCTCGCGCACGCGCTCGGTCTCTCCCGGATCCAGCTCTACACCGAGCACGACCGGCCGCTGATCGAGCACGAGCTGGCGGCGTTCCGCGAGCTGACCGCGCGCCGTGGGAGGCGCGAGCCGCTCGCGTACGTCCTCGGCGAGTGGGGCTTCCGGCGGCTGACGCTGGCCTGCGACGCGCGCGCGCTCGTGCCGCGGCCCGAGACGGAGATCGTGGTCGAGCGCTGCCTCGCGCTGCTCGACGGGCTCGAGGCGCCGCGCGTCCTCGACGTCGGCGTCGGGTCCGGCGCGATCGCGCTCGCGATCGCCGACGAGCATCCCGGCGCGCTCGTGACCGGCGTCGACAGCTCCCCCGACGCGCTCGCGCTCGCCCGCGAGAACGCGGAGCGCACCGGCCTCGACGTCGAGCTCGTCGAGGGCGACTTGCACGCGGGCCTCACGGGCCGCTACGAGCTCGTCGTCTCGAACCCGCCCTACGTCGAGGCGGGCGACTTCGCCGCGCTCCAGCCGGAGCTCGGCTACGAGCCGCGCGCGGCCCTCGTCGCCGCGGGGGAGACGGCCGCCGTCGCGCGGGCCGCCTGCGACGTGCTCGAGCCCGGCGGCTGGCTCGTGCTCGAGACGGGCGACGGCCGCGCCGCCGCGGTCGCCGCGGAGCTCGAGTCGCTGGGATACTCCGCCCCGGCGATCTGGCCCGACCTGACCGGCCGCGACCGGGTGGTGGAGGCGCGATGGGCGTGACCGAGGCGATCGAGGCGATCCGGGCCGGCAAGCCGGTCCTGCTCCCGACCGACACCGTCTACGGGCTCTGCGCGACGCCCGCGGAGGAGCCGGCGCGGGCGCTGTACCGGCTCAAGGGCAGAGAGGAGATCCAGCCGACGGCGCTCGTCGCCGCGGACGTCGAGACGCTGCTCGACTGCGTCCCGGAGCTGCGCGGGCGTCCGGAGACGATCCTCCGAGCGCTGCTCCCGGGGCCGGTCACGCTCGTGCTGCCGAACCCCGCGCACCGCTACCGCTGGCTCACCGGCGCGAGCCCGTCCACGATCGGTGTCCGTGTCCCCGACCTCCCCCCGGCGGCCCGGGAGGTCGTCACCGCGGTCGGCTGCGTGCTGGCGACGAGCGCAAACCTCCCCGGCGGCCCCGACCCGCGCCGTCTCGACGACGTCCCCGCGGAGATCCGCTCCGCGTGCGCGGCCGAGGTCGACGCGGGCGAGCTCCCGGGCACGCCGTCGACGGTGATCGACTTCACCGGCCCGGAGCCGCGCGTGCTCCGCGAGGGCCTCGAATCCTCGGCCGAGGCGCTGGAGCGCGTTCGCAGGCTGTCCTAGCCGACTCGCTGCGAGACGCTGTAGCCGCCGCCGGTCGGCTCGGGACGGCCCTTCCGGCGCCCGGAGTACGATGCCAGCGGAACTGGAGAGGAGAACGATGGCCGTCGTACAGGAAACGCTGGACACGCTTCGCACTGCGGGGCTCACCGATGTCGATCCCGAGATCGCGGAGCTCCTGACCCGTGAGCTCGACCGGCAGCGCGGCCAGATCGAGCTGATCGCGTCGGAGAACTTCACCTGGCCGAGCGTGCTCGAGGCCGTCGGCTCCGTCCCCACGAACAAGTACGCCGAGGGCTACCCGGGCAAGCGCTACTACGGCGGCTGCGAGG
>DAISLG010000319.1:0-1664 GCA_036820565.1 Gaiellaceae bacterium
CGCGCCAGGAATCCGCGCGTCTCGGTCTCGGGCTCGGCGATCAGCAGCGCAGCGGACATGGGCGCGAAGCTACTGCGAGCTTCGCGCCCTGCCTAGATGTCCTTCCGCGCGAAAGCGTGACGAAGTTTCCTCAGCCCGCCGGAACCGCCGGTGCCCCCTCGGCCACGTCTAGAGCCGGCCGGAGCGGACGACGCTCCAGAGCAGCCAGAGGCCGAGCATCCCCGAGAGAGCGAAGCCGAGCATCGAGATCAGGTTGACGCCGAGCACGTGCGCGCCGCCCTTCGCGAAGACGCCGATCAGGCTCGACCCGATCAGTCCGCCGACGACGACGAGCGCGATCACGAGCCGGTTGAAGAGGACGTCGAGCTTCTGGGCGAAATCGTCGAGGCCCTTGTGGACGAAGCCCACCTCGATCTGGCCGTCGCGCGCCTGCTCGAGGATGTCGTGCACCTGGTACGGGAGGTCGTACGCCATCTCTGCGAGCCGCCACGACTCCTTCCGTGCCCGCGTCACGACCCGCCGCGGCGTGAACCGCTCGAGCATCAGCCCGCGCGCGTACGGCTGGGCGACCTCGAAGACGTTGAAGTCGGGATAGAGGTCGACGCCGACCGACCCCAGGGTCGCGATCGCCTTGTCGAGCAGCACGAAGCGCGTCGGCAGGCGCAGGTTGAGCGAGTAGATCAGCGCGAACCCCTCGCGGATGATCTGGATCGGGTCGATCTCCTGCAGGCTCGCGCCGTAGTAGCGGTGGTAGAGCTCGCGGAGCTCGGCGACGAACTGCTCCTCCACCTCCTTCGCGTAGCGGACGCCGAGCTCGGCGAGGCGCTTCGGGATCACCTCGATGTTCTCGTTCGCGGCGTCGATGAAGAGGCGCGTCAGCTTCGACATGTCCTCGTCGGTGAGCTTGCCCGTCAGCCCGAAGTCGACGAGGCCGATCTTCTCGGGGCCGAGCACGAGGATGTTGGCGGGATGCGGGTCGCCGTGGAAGAAGCCGTGGCGGAAGATCATCGTCATCCACGCCTCGGTGATCAGGTAGGCGAGCCGGCGGCGCTCGTCGAGGGTGTACCGCTCGACGTCGAGGTCGGCGACCTGGAAGCCGTCGAGCAGCTCGAGCGTGAGCACCCGTGCGCGCGTGTAGCTCCAGTAGACCTTCGGGACGCGCACGTGTGGATGGCCGGCGAAGTTCCGGTGGAACGTGTCCGCGCTCCTCGCCTCGAGCCGGTAGTCGAGCTCCTGCCGGATCGAGCGCGCGAACTCGTCGATCACCTCGTGCGAGTCGATGAAGTCGAGCGCGCGCACCCGCTCCTTCGTGATCCTCGCGGCCTGGTACAGAAGCGCGAGGTCGGCCTCGATCTGGCGCGGCGCGTTCGGCCGCTGCACCTTCACCGCGACGCGCCGGCCGTTCGGGAGCGTCGCGCGGTGGACCTGGCCGATCGAGGCGGCGGCGATCGGGGTCTCGTCGAAGTCGAGGAAGAGCCGCTCGACCGGCTGGCCGAGCTCCTCGCGGATCACGCGCTCGGCGTCCGCGTACGGAAACGGGCGAACGTCGTCCTGGAGCCCGCGCAGCTCGAGCACGATGTCGGGCGGGACGATGTCCGGGCGCGTCGACAGCAGCTGGCCGAACTTGACGAACGTCGGCCCGAGCTCGTCGAGCATCTCGCGGA
>DAISLG010000320.1:0-1660 GCA_036820565.1 Gaiellaceae bacterium
GCGTGGTCGAAGACGTAGCTGATCGCGCCGCCGTAGCAGACCGTCGCGTCGAAGCGCTCGTCGTCGTAGCGGGAGAGGTCGACGACGTCCATCAGCTCGCGCGCCTCGACCGCGTCCTCGACGCCGGCGGTCTTCTCGGCGTGGAGCTGGAGCTGCCGCGGCGAGATGTCTCCCACGACGACGCGGGCCCCGATCCGCGCCAGCTCCAGCGTGAACCGCCCGGGGCCCGCCCCGACCTCGAGCACGCGGTCTCCCGGACGCACGAACTCGTCCAGCAGGCGCTTGTGCACCTCGAAGTTGACGCGATCCATAACGCGCCCCTCGAGCCGCTCCCACTCGCGCTCACCGTACTCGTCGTAGAACGAGGCGATGTAAGCCGGGTCGTAGCTCACGGCGCCACCGCATAGAGCCGCCACTCGCCCGGGACTCCCTTCAGCTCGTGCTCCCCGCGGTCTTCGAACTGGATGCCCGAGCCGGCGACGAGATCCTTGACCGTGCTCGAGACGAGGACGTCGCCCGGGCCCGCCTTCGCTGCGACGCGGGCACCGGTCACGACGGCGATCCCGGCGACCTTGCCATCGGCGAGCTCGCACTCGCCGGTGTGAAGGCCGGCCCGGATCTCGAGGCCGAGGTCGGCGACCGAGTCGGAGATCGCACGGGCGCACCGGATCGCCCGGGCGGGTCCGTCGAAGCGCGCGAAGAAGCCGTCGCCCGCCGTGTCGATCTCCGTGCCACGGAACTGGGCGAGCTCACGCCGCACGCGCGAGTGGTGCGACTCGATCAGCTCGCGCCAGCGGCGGTCACCGACCTCGGCCATGCGGGCCGTCGAGTCGACGATGTCGGTGAAGAGGACAGTCGCGAGCACGCGGTCGGGCTCCGTCGGCGTCGCGGCGAGCTCCCAGCTCTCGGCCAAGAATCGCTCGAGTTCGCCGACGACATCCTCGTACTCACCGGCGAACATCGGGTGCGCAGTGCCCGGGAACTCGGCGAGCCTCGCTCCGGGGATGTGCTCGGCGAGATAGCGGGATCCCGCCACGATGAACGGGCTGTCTCCCGCTCGGAGAAACACGAGCGTGGGGACCCGGATCGCGGGCACGACGGCGGTGACATCGATCTCGAGGTTCATGCGCTGCAATGCATTGAGTGCTCCCGGGCTGGCGCTCTGGCGCAGGTACGACGCAACCTGCCGCACGGCCTCCTCGTCGGACCCGGGCAGGAACGCGCGGGCGATCTCCTCCATGTAGGCGGGCTCGCCCCACTGCCCGACCTGGTCCTCGATCTCCCGCGCCCTCTCCGCGTGCGGCCTTCCGCTCGGGTAGTGCGGCGCCCAGGTGACGCGTGCGTACGTACCCCAGAGGGCGAGCGCCCAGACGCGCTCCGGGTAGGTCGAGGCGAACAGGATGCTCATCGGGCCGCCCTCCGAATTGCCGAGCAACGCCGCGCGCTCCGAGCCGGCCGCGTCCATCACCGCCCGGACGTCGTCCATCCTCGTCTCGAGGCTCGGGTCGGATGCGACGCGGTCGGACATGCCGGTGCCTCGCTTGTCGAAGCAGATCAGCCGGCAGTTCGATGCGAGCCTGCGGATGAGACCCGCCTGGCTCGAGACCTGCCAGGCGACCTCGACGTTGGAGACGAACCCCGGCACCCAGACGACGTCGAA
>DAISLG010000321.1:0-1644 GCA_036820565.1 Gaiellaceae bacterium
ATTACGAGCGCGTCCTCTGGGACTCGCCGGCCGGCTCGCAGGCGCGCGACTACCTGGCGGGCCGCGCGCTCGGAGAGGAGGTGTGCCACGAGTACCGCCTCGGGCTCGCACTCGGCGGGCAGGCGCTCACGCCCAAGGCGCGCGAGAAAGGGTTCACCGCGGAGGAGCTCGCCGCTGCAGGGCTCGTCAATCGCCGCGGCAACGACTACTTCTCGCACCGGCTCCTCTTCCCGCTCGCCGACGCGCGCGGCCGGGTGCTCGGGTTCCAGGCGCGCAAGCTGCGTGAGGACGATCCGCTGCGGGCGAAGTACGTGAACTCGCCCGAGGGCGAGCTCTTCCGCAAAGGCGACCTGCTTTACGGGCTCGACCGGGCGCGCGCGGCGATCGCGAAGCAGGACCGAGCGCTGGTCGTCGAGGGCAACACCGACGTGCTCGCACTGAAGCAGGCCGGGGTCGAGCCGGTCGTCGCCTCGATGGGCACGGCGCTCACCGAGAGGCAGCTGAAGGAGCTGCAGCGCCTGACGAAGCGGATCTGGCTCTGCTTCGACGGCGACGCGGCCGGCGAGGCGGCGACGCTGCGCGGGATGGAGCTCGCCGCATCTCTCGGGCTCGACGTCCGCATCGTCGTACTTCCCCCGGGCGTCGACCCGGCGGACGCCGCGGACGACTTCGAGCGCCGTCTCGGCGCCGCCGAGAGCTACCTCGGCTACCGGGTGCGGCTCGAGATCGAGCGCGCTCCCGACCGGCAGGAAGCTTTCGTTCGCGTGCGCGAGGTGCTCTCGAAGTCCGAAGATTCGCCGGAGCGGCAAGCGGCGATGCGGTTTGCCGCCGACAAGCTCGACCTGCCAAAGGAGACGCAGGCCGGGCTGGCGGCGCGCACCCGGGCGAGTACCGGCACGGTGACGGCGAAGCTGCTCGGCGCCGGCGACCGCCGGGAGCGCGACGCCCTCGCCGGCGTCGTGGCGCATCCGGGTCTGAAGCGGATCCTGGAGGAGCTTGGCCCGGAGCACTTCGACGCGGAGCTGCACCGGCGGGCCCGCGAATACCTGCTCAGCGGAGGCGATGCCGATACCGAGCTCGTCGGCTTCCTGGCAGAGCTCGACGCGCGCGGAGCGGCAGAGGGCATCGACGAGCGCACCGCCGAGGAGCTGCTCCTGCGGCTGCGCGAACGGCAGATCCGGCGGGAGCTCGGCGAGGCCGACCAGGCGCGGACGCTCGAGCTCCAGGCGGCGCTCGCGAAGATCCACGCAGCGGTCGAGAACCTCGCCTCCGCGCAGGCCCTGGAACGCGCCTGAAAATCGTGGAAAGTCAGTAGGACTTTCCACGGAAAACTCCCCGGGTTGGACTCGAACCAACAACCCTCCGGTTAACAGCCAGCTCAGACTGGTCGACCCGTGCCGTCGCGTTCCGTCAGAATGGCGCGACAAAGCCATCGGCGTGCGCGTTGAGTTTCACGACGCGGCACAAGGCGGCACCCCCTGGAACGCAGACGCTTGCAGTTCGCTTGCAGCCGCGATGCCTCCCTGACACTGTCGATCGCGATGGCGATTTGGCACGAACCTGACTTCCAACGCGATCTAAGACGGCTCCTAAGACGGCTCCTGCGGCACGCGCGGACGAATGCCGGGGCAGAGCCCTCAATAC
>DAISLG010000322.1:0-1623 GCA_036820565.1 Gaiellaceae bacterium
GGGCATGATCCTCATCCTCGTCCGATCATTCTGAGATGAGCTCCAGACCCCGGCCGTGGCTCGAAGGGACGCGTGCGCTACGTAGACTTCGGCCGTGCCGTACGACCCGCTCTCGGACGACCAGCGCGAGATCCGCGACCTCGTCCGGACGCTGGCGCGCGAACGGATCGCGCCGCGGGCGGCCGAGATCGACAAGAGCGCCGAGTTCCCCTGGGACGTCGTCGAGCTCTACCGCGAGGCCGGCCTCTTCGGGGTGATGTACGACGAGGAGTACGGCGGGCTCGGCGCGAGCGCGCTGACGACGCTCGTCACGATCGAGGAGCTCTCGAAGGTGTGCGCGACGAGCGGTCTCATCATCGCCGTCCAGGAGCTCGGCTCGCTCGGGATCAAGCTCGCGGGCACCGACGAGCAGAAGGAGCGGTTCCTGCCGAAGCTGGCGACCGGCGAGTGGCTCGCCGCCTACGCGCTGACCGAGCCCGGCTCCGGCTCCGACTCCGCTGCGATGCGCACCGAGGCGCGGCGCGACGGCGACGACTATGCCCTCACGGGCGGCAAGCGCTTCATCACGAACGCCGGCATCGCGCACGTCTACGTCGTCTTCGCGAAGACCGACCCGGCCGCCGGCCACGCGGGCATCTCGGCGTTCGTCGTCGAGGCGGACTCGCCCGGCTTCGAGGTCGGGCGGATCGAGCCGAAGATGGGGATCAAGGGCTCGACGACCGGCGAGATCTTCTTCAACGAGTGCCGCGTGCCCGCCGCGAACCTGCTCGGCGAGGAGGGCGAGGGCTTCAAGCTCGCGATGCGGATCCTCGACCGCTCTCGCCCCGGTATCGGCGCGCAGGGCCTCGGGCTCGCCCAGGGCGCGACCGACTACGCGCTCGAGTACGCCAAGAGCCGGGAGACGATGGGGAAGCCGATCGCGCAGCACCAGCTGATCGCAGGGATGCTCGCCGACATGGAGACGAAGTGCGAAGCGGCGCGCGGCCTGCTCTACAAGGTCGGCCAGATGATCGACGAGGACGCGCCCGACTCGGAGCTGACGAAGATCTCCGCGATGGCGAAGCTCTTCTGCACGGACGTCGCGATGGAAGTCACGACCGACGCGGTACAGGTGCTGGGCGGCTACGGCTACATCCAGGAGTACCCGGTCGAGCGGATGATGCGCGACGCGAAGATCACCCAGATCTACGAGGGCACGAACCAGGTGCAGCGCCTCGTGATCGCGCGCGAGATGCTCAAGGAGAACCGGGCCTTCCTGCTCGCCGGCGTCGGCTAGTGCTGTTCGTCCCCGCGAACCACGAGCCGCTTCGCGAGGAGCGCTGGGACGAGGCCCGCGCCCGCGAGGCGATCGCCCGGATCGTCGCGGACACCGACGCGGGGATCGACCCGGACGGCCTCTGGCCCGCGCATCCACGTGACGAGTGGGAGGAAGAGAAGCCGTCCGCGACGGTGTACCTCGGGGCGGCGGGCGTCGTCTGGGCGCTGGACGCGCTGCGACGCCACGACGCCGCCGAGGTCGGGCTCGATCTTCCCGGCGTGATCGAGCGCGCCGCTGCCCAGTACCGCGAGCAGCCGGACGTCGAGGGCGACCCGCCGGGGCTCTGGCTCGGGGAGTCGGGTCTG
>DAISLG010000323.1:0-1616 GCA_036820565.1 Gaiellaceae bacterium
CTTCAGCCAGCGCGTGTAGACGAGCACGTAGAAGAGGTTCCCGACGAGCGCGAGCACCGCCGTCAGCACGTTCACGAACGACGCGAGCAGGACGAACGAGAGCGCCGAGAGCGCGAGCCCGAACTCGAGCGCGTGCGCGGGCGTCACGCGCCCCGACGCGACCGGGCGCGCCTTCGTGCGCTTGCCCATCAGCCGGTCGATGTCGCGGTCGAGGAAGTGGTTCAGCGCGCTCGCCCCGCCGCACGCGAGCGCCAGCCCGAGCATCGCGACGCCGAGCTTCGGGAGCGACGGCAGCCCACCCGCGCCGACGAACATCCCGCCCGCACCGGTGAGGAGGAGCAGCGTCATGATCCGCGGCTTCGTCAGCGTCACGTAGTCGCGCCAGGGACCGGACGGCGAGGGCGCGCCGCGGTACGTGGCCGCGGTCGCGACGAGCGTCGCCGCGAACGCAGCCGCCGCGAGCGCGACGTGCAGCGGGCGGAGGGTGACAGCGGCGGCGGCGCCGAACGTGACGAGCGCGGCCAGCGCGAAGGGCAACAGCCGCCGGTGCGCGACCCACGCCGCCGCGACGAGCGCGGCCAGAGGCGGCAGCGCGAGCGCGGCCAGCAGCCGGTGTGCCGTGTCGAGCCCGAGCGATCCCGAGACGACGGCGAGGAGCGTCGCCGCCGACGCGCCGAGCGCGGTCAGCCTCAGCCAGGGGCCAGGCCTAGCCATTGCCCTCGGCGAGCCGCCGCCGCAGGTCGCGCAGCGGGCGCGCGCTCGTCACGTACGGGACGCGGTCGAAGTTGTGCGGCGGCGGCGGCGAGGTCGTGTACCACTCGAGCGTGTCCGCGAGCCACGGGTCGTTGCCGACCCGCGCGCCGCGGCGGCGGGTGTGGACGACGTTGACGAAGAAGAGCAGGATCCCGAGGCTCATCACGAACGAGCCGACCGTCGAGATCATGTTGTAGTCGCGCCAGAGCCCGCCGTGGTCGTACGTGTAGATCCGCCGCGGCATCCCGAGCAGGCCGAGCATGTGCTGCGGCATGAAGGTCAGGTTCATCCCGACGAACATCAGCCAGAAGCCCCACTTGCCGAGCGTCTCGTCGAGGCGCCGCCCATAGAGCTTCGGCCACCAGTAGAAGAGCCCGGCGAAGATCCCGAAGATCGAGCCGCCGAAGAGCACGTAGTGCAGGTGCGCGACGACGTAGTACGTGTCCGTCACCTGCCAGTCGACGGGGAACGCGGCGAGGAAGATCCCCGACAGGCCGCCGATCGTGAAGACCGCGATGAAGCCGAGCGCGTAGAGCATCGCCGTGTCGAAGATGATGTTGCCGCGCCAGAGCGTCGCGAGCCAGTTGAAGATCTTCACGCCCGTCGGGACGGCGATCACCATCGACGAGAGCATGAAGAAGATGTTCAGCGCGGTGGGCATCCCGACAGCGAACATGTGGTGCGCCCAGACGAGCTCCGAGAAAAAGCCGATCGCCACCAGCGAGAACGCCATCGCCTTGTAGCCGAAGATCGGCTTGCGCGAGAAGACCGGGATCACCTCGGAGATGATCCCCATCGCGGGCAGGATCATGATGTAGACCTCGGGGTGCCCGAAGAACCAGAAGACGTGCTGGTAGAGCACG
>DAISLG010000324.1:0-1610 GCA_036820565.1 Gaiellaceae bacterium
AGCCCTTCTGCATCGAGTACGTGTCCATCATCCAGGCCATCGTCTGCTCGTTCGTGGCCATGTCCGGCGCGGCGATGTCCTCCTGCGGGCCGATGAACGGCATCAGCTCGGAGGTGAAGCGCCGCGTCAGCCCCTGGAGCTCGCGGTCGGTCAGCTCGCGCGCGTTCACGCGGACGCCGCCCTTCGCGCCGCCGTACGGGAGACGCAGGAGCGCACACTTCCACGTCATCCACATCGCGAGCGCGGCGCACTCGCCGAGCGAGACGTCGGGGTCGTAGCGGATCCCCCCCTTCGTCGGGCCGAGCACGCTGGAGTGCTGCACGCGGTAGGCCGGGAAGACCTGCCAGTGGCCGTCGTCCATCTTCACGGGGACGCTGACCATGACCGCGCGCTCGGGGCAGCGGAGCCTCGCGGCGACGCCCTCGCCGACCTCGGCGTGGTCGAGGGCGCGCTCGAACTGGGTCAGCGCCGTCCGGAAGAGCGGCGAGTCCCATTCCAGGGCAGGAGGGTGTTCCTCGACCTTGGTCACGGACGGCGAAGTGTACGGAGCGGCGGGCCCGGCCGGGCCGCTGCTACGCGGCCGGGGTCTTCGGGCCGAGCTGGCCGCGCCACCACTCGGCGTCCTGCTCGTTCGACCAGCCGCCGATCTTGCCCTGGAGCTGGCCGACGTAGGAGGCGAGGTCCGCCTCCTTCTTCGCGAGCAACTGCTCGAGCTCGGCGACGCGAGCCTCGCGGCGCTCGATCTTCTCCTCGCGGATGTCGACGTCGGCCTCGATCCGCGCCTCGCGCAGCCGGATGTCCGACTCGCGCTCCTCGACCTCGTTCGCGCGCTCGAGCAGTCCCCGCTCCGTCTTCGCCAGCCGCTGCTCCTGGCGCTCGAGGCGGGTCTTCTGCGACTCGACGAGGCTTTCTCCGCTGGCGATCTCGGCCTCGCGCGCGGCGAGCTCGGTCTCCTGGGCGGCGGTCGGGGACTCACGGCTCATCGACGCCTTCGCGCGGTTGAGCTCCGCCTCGCGGGCGGCCAGGTCGGCCTCGCGCCGGTCGAGCTCGGCCAGGCGGACGACGGCGACCTCGTTCCCCCGCGCCGCGCCGCGGCCGATCGCGGCGGCGTGCTGCTGCTCGCGCAGGGCGAGCTGCGTCTCCTGCGTCTCGAACGACGCCTCGCGCCGGTCGAGCTCCTCCAGCTTCGCGAGCGCCTCCTCCGCCGCCTGGCCCTGGTTCGCGCGCTCGCGCTCGAGCCGCTCGAGGTCGGTGCGGAGCTGCTCCTCGGCGGCGGCGAGCTGCTCCTGGCGCTCGCCGACGACGGCCTCGCGCGAGGCGACGGTGGCCTGGGCCTTCGCGAGATCCCGCTCCACGCTCGACGCGCGCTTCTCTCGCTCGGCGAGCTCGCGCTCGCGCGTGCGGGCAACCGTGTCGCGCTCCGTGAACGCACGGTCTCGCGCCTGCGAGCGCGCCGCCTGCTCCCGCTCGCGCGACTCCCGGCTCGCCTCGGCACGGACCAGCTTCTTCTCGCGGTCCGCGATCCCCGCCGCCTGCTTCGCCAGCTCGGCGGCGGCCTTCGCCCGCTCGTCGTCGCCGGCCTTCAGCTCGCGCACCTTCACCTCGACGTA
>DAISLG010000325.1:0-1607 GCA_036820565.1 Gaiellaceae bacterium
TCGACGAGCCGACGAACCACCTCGACCTCGAGGCGATCGAGGAGCTCGAGACGGCGCTCGAGACCTACGACGGCACGCTCGTCGTCGTCACCCACGATCGGCGCTTCCTCGAGCGCTTCCGCGCAACCCGGACGATCTCTCTCGGTTGAACGTCGGCCCTGAACCGCCTACGCTCTGGACGTGCTCGCCGTAATGGTCGACCTCGGCTGGCCCTGGTGGGTCAGCACCGTGGTTGCAGCAACTGTCGCCGTCGCCGCGGCGCTCGTCTTCCTGCGAGCGCGCGAGCCCTGGGTGCGCGGCGTCGCCGCAGTCCTCGCCGTGCAGGGCGTCGCGATGGCGGTGGCAGCGCCGTTCCTGATGTCGGGCTCCGGCGGGAGCACGTCGATGAGCGCCGCCCCGGCATCCGCGATGGGCGGCCCGGCGCCCTCCGGCCCGCGCCTGACGCGAGCGGAGTTCGCGCGCCGGGCCGACGCGAACTGCCGCCGCCTCGGTCGCGCGGCGGCAGGACTCGGGAACCCGAAGACGCTGCCCGGGGTCACTCGCCAGCTGGACGCGCTGATGCCGATGTTCTGGCAGGCGTATGGACGCCAGGGACTGCTCGCTCCGCCCGCGGGAGAGGAGCCGGCGACGGTTCAGTGGATGAACGCGATGGCGGCCGTCGGCAGCGATCTCGAGAACACACAGCGCGCGGCCTCGCGAGGGGACGCGGGCGGCGTGCGCGCGGCGCAGACCCGGGCCGCGGAGCACGACAAGCGGGTGGCGCAGCTCTCGGCGCAGCTCGGGATGCAGATCTGCAGCTAGGAGGTCAAGGATGAGGCATCTATGGATCTTGGTCGTCGCGTCGCTCGCGCTGGCGGCGTGCGGCGGCGGCGGAAGCGCGACGGGGAAGGTCGTCTTCGCCCGGAAGGGCGGGATCTTCTCGATCGGCGCCGACGGAAAGAACCCCCAGCGGATCTTGCCGGAGAATCGGTCTCACCCTGCGTACGATCCAGCCTGGTCTCCCGACGGGACGAAGGTCGCCGTCTCGAGGGACTGCGGCATCTGGCTCGTGGGCTCCGACGCGAACGGCCTACGGGAAGTCGCGAAGCCGAAGGTCGGCGGCTGCGCCAACGAGCCGGCCTGGTCGCCGGACGGGTCGAAGCTCGCCTTCGTGCGACGCGCGACGACGTCCATCCGGCCGGGCGCGATCGTCGTGATGAGGGCGTCCGGTGGCGCCGAGCGGGCCGTCAGCCAGCACGAGCTCACGGGCCACTCCCCCTACGACGCATTCCCGAGCTGGTCGCCCGACGGGAAGAAGATCGCGTTCGCACGGGCGAAGCTCTGGGACGGGGAGCCGCCGACGGTCTGGGTGATGAATGCCGACGGCACCGGCCAGCACTCGTTTCCGCAGCCGAAGGAACGGGCCATCACGAACATGCCGTCCTGGTCCGCCGACGGCCGGAAACTCGCCTTCGGCTGGCTGCCAACCGCAGTCGCCGGCGCCGTCATGCACGTCTACAGCTCCAATGCCGACGGCACGGGCTGGCAGGACATGACGAAGAACCCGGGTCCGATCGGGAGCCGTTATCCGTCCTGGTCGCCCGACGGGAAGAAGATCGCCTTCATCG
>DAISLG010000326.1:0-1597 GCA_036820565.1 Gaiellaceae bacterium
CCGCCCGGGTGCGACGTCCCAACGATCGAGGCGGTCGTGACCGGCTTCTTCGACGCAGCGAACCGCGGCGACGCCGCGAGGCTCCGCGGCTACCTTGCGCCGACCGACTTCGGCACGTACACGGTCGCGAGCGAGGGCTTCTCCACGTCGAGCACGGCGAAGGCGCTCGCCTACCTCGCGGGGCGCCACGCGGCCGGCGAGCACATCCGGCTGCTCGCGCTGCGCGTCCGCCCGGGGACGGACGCGAACCACGTCGAGGTGCAGGTCGACACGACCCGCGTCGCGCGCGACTTCCCGAAGCGCGGGATCACGAACAGGCTCGCCCGCGTGACCGGCACCGTCAACTGCGTGAGCCGGTCGCTCTCGAGCTGGGACGTGCTCGGGCCCTAGGCCTCCGCGTCGGCCGGGGGCTCGTCCTCGGCCAGCCGGCGCTGCACGGTGCTCCGGGAGAGGACCCCGACGAGGCGGCCGTCGTCGACGACCGGGACGCGCTCGAGATCGAGCTCCTCGAGCGCGCGGAAGGCGTCGTCGAGCGGCCGGTCCGAGCGGATCGTGAAGTTCGGCTCCTCCGCGATCTCGCGGAGCGGCGTCGTGCGCGGGTCGCGGCCGGAGGCGACGACCTCGCGCACGAGCGTCTTGCGCGTGACG
The DNA here is from genome assembly GCA_036820565.1 of Gaiellaceae bacterium. Classification (GTDB taxonomy): domain Bacteria; phylum Actinomycetota; class Thermoleophilia; order Gaiellales; family Gaiellaceae; genus DAISLG01. Next base: position 649 of record DAISLG010000326.1, read on the forward strand.
ACGCCGACGAAGCGGCCGTCATCGCAGATCAGCACGGCGCGAACCTCGTCCCGGTCGAGCGCGCGCCCGGCGTCCTGCGCGGTCTCGCCCCCGCCGTGGACCGTCGGCTCGGCCACCATCGCGTCGCGGACGACCTCCGTCATGGGTAGATGCCGCGCGCCTCGAGGGCCGCGGCGACCTCGCGGATCGCGGCGACGAGCGCCGCGTCGCGCAACTGGAGACCGGCTCGGTCGGAGGAGATGTCCCACACGCGGTCGAAGGCGTCGCCGAGCTTCTCCGAGAGGCGCGAACGGATCTCGTCGCGGCCCCAGAAGAGGCGCCCGAGGTCCTGCACCCACTCGAAGTACGAGACGGTGACGCCGCCGGCGTTCGTGAGGATGTCGGGCAGGACGGGGATCCCGCGCTCGGCCAGGATCTCGTCGGCCTCGGGCTGTGTCGGCCCGTTCGCGCCCTCGGCGACGAGGCGCGCGCGGACGTTGCCGGCGTTCTCGCCCGTCAGCTGATCCTCGCGGGCCGCGAGCACGAGGATGTCGCACTCGAGCTCGAGCAGCTCGGCGTTCGTGATGCGCTTGCAGTTCGGATAGTCGGCGAGGCTCCCGTGCTCGGCGGCGAACTCGAGCGCGTCGGCGACGTCGAGGCCGTCCTCGGCGTGGATCCCGCCGGAGACGTCGGAGATCGCGATCACGGTCGCGCCCTTCTCGGCGAGCTCCGCGGCCGCGATCCCGCCGACGTTGCCGAAGCCCTGGACGACGCAGCGCTGCTCGGCGAGGGCCCAGCCGAGCCTCGCACAGGCGCGCTCGATCACGATCACGACGCCTGCGCCGGTCGCCTCGTGGCGGAAGACCGAGCCGCCGATCGAGATCGGCTTCCCCGTCACGATCTCGGGGACCGCGTAGCCCTTCTGCATCGAGTACGTGTCCATCATCCAGGCCATCGTCTGCTCGTTCGT
>DAISLG010000327.1:0-1590 GCA_036820565.1 Gaiellaceae bacterium
CCATACGCGGACGCCTCTGACAGCTTCTTCGCGTGTGGGGTGCCAAAATTAGCGTGCGGGGTGCACAAATTCGGTTCCGCCTGCAAATCGGCGCATTGTCGCGGCGGACCCGAGTTTTGGCACCCCACACCCCGCGGCGATGCCGCGGTTGTGCGTCTCTGGACGTAGACGCGGTTCACGCGCGTCCGCGGGGGTCGCGGTGTACGAGCTGGCTCTCGAACACGACGAAGTCGACCTGCGCGACGGGAACTGGTACGCGGGCGACGAGCCCTCGAGCGCGTCGATCTTCACGTCCGCGCACTGCCACCAGAACACTGGGTCGCCGATCGCGACGTGCTGCGTGAGGTTCTCGATCGGGCTCGGCGTCCCGGACGGCGGCGCGAATCGGCCCGCGTGCATGATGTTGTCCCGCACGTAGACGTTCGTGTCAGGCGTCGAGGGAGCGTCGAGCAGCCGCTCCCAGAGGCCCCGTCCGTGCGTCGCGACGCGGAGTAGCCGCGTCGGCGACTGAAGCTTCAGGTCGTACACCGCCCTGTTCGGCAGGCCCTCGTTGAAGAGCGACCTAGGCGTAGACCTCAGCCGAACGCCCCTCGGGGCCAGCTCCGAAGAGGACGTATCCGTACTCGGCCGTGGTTGTTGTATCGACGTGGCCGCGGCCGTCCCCGAGACCCGTCCTGCGATTCACGACGTCGCGTTCGAGCGTCTCTACCGCCGGTATGTCAAGGACGTCTACCGCTACACGCTTGCGTTGCTGCAGAATCCGGCGGACGCCGAGGACGTCACTCAGACGACGTTCCTCAACGCCTGGCGCGCGTATCGGCGCGGCGTCGAGCCGCAGAAGCCGCACAACTGGCTGATCAAGATCGCGCACAACGCCGCGCGCACGCGCTACGCCGTGAGCGCTCGCCGGCCACACGAAGTGGCGTACGACGAGGGCGTCCACGAGCTGCCGGTTTCGGCCGAGGATGCACCGGATCTCGAAGGCGTTCTCCAATCACTCGCGAAGCTCCCCTTCAACCAGCGCGCGGCGCTCGTCATGCGCGAGCTAGAGGGACGCTCGTATAGCGAGATCGCGGACGCGCTCGAGGTCTCTGTGTCCGCGGTTGAGACGTTGATCTTCCGCGCCCGCCGCTCGCTGCGGCTCCACCGCTCGAAGCTTCGCGTCCTCGGCGCCGTGCAGCTGCCGCCGTCGCTCGCGACGTTCTTCGAGAACGGAGGCGGCGCCGTCGTGGGCGGCGGCGCGCTCGTCGGCTCGGGCCTGCTGGCGAAGGCCGCAGTCGTCATCGCCACCGGGATCGCGGCCGGCGGCGTCGGCTACGGCGCCGTGCAGGCTGCCGACCACCGCGGTTCGGGGCAGCAGTCGACCGGCCTCGTGACGCCCTCGCAGATCGCCTCGACGACGTTCTCGCCGCTCGTGCGTCTCGTACGTCGCCGGCCTCACGAGCGGGGTCAGGGCGATCGCCGCTGGCGCGCCCTACACCTGCGCGCTCACGAGCGGGGGCGGGGTCAAGTGCTGGGGCGGCGGGCCCATCGGGGACGGCTCGAGCACCGGCAGCCTCACCCAGGTCAACGTCGCCGGTCTCACCAGCG
>DAISLG010000328.1:0-1539 GCA_036820565.1 Gaiellaceae bacterium
GCGAACTCGTCGAGCTCCGCGGCCAGCGCCTCGAAGATCATCGGCACCCGGCAGAGGCACGCCACGAGCGGCTTGCTGGCGATGGCGCTCACGCCGACATCCGCTCGTCGGTCACGAAAGCCGTCCGGTAGAACCCCGCCGCCGCGCGACGTGAGTCCAGGCCGAGCTTCGCGAGGATGTTCTGGACGTGGCGCTTGACCGTGAACTCGGAGATCAGGAGCGCGGCGGCGATCTCGCGGTTGCGCGAGCCGCCGGAGAGCGCGTGCAGGACCTCGCGCTCGCGGGCGCTGAGCGTCTCCGCGAGGCGGCGTGCGAGCACGCGGCGGTGGAGGCCCTGGAAGCCCTCGATCATGATCGACGCGAGGTCGCGCGAGATCGGCGCCTCGCCGTGGGCGGCGCCGCGGAGTGCGCGGAGCAGGCCGGCCGGCGACACCTCCTTGTGCAGGTACCCGGCCGCGCCGGCCCGGATCGCCGCAACGACGTCGTCGTGCGACGGCGAGAGGCTCCACATGACTACACGCGCGTGCGAGCGGCGTGTCACCTCCGCCACGGCCGCGACGCCGCCGGCGGGAGGAAGGTGCAGCTCGACGAGCGCGAGCTCCGGCGGGTCGGTCTCGAGCGAGGCGACGAGCTCGTCGATCGTCCCCGACTCGGTCACGGCGTAGCCGTCGCGCTCGAGCAGCGCGCGGACGCCCGTGCGCACGACCGCGAGCCCATCTGCGACGTGGACGCGGCTCGTCATCGCCGCCGCCCGCGCCGCCGGCGCTCCGGCTCGACGGGCTCCTCGCGGCGGCTGTACGAGTAGCTGTACCCGTAGCCGCCCCGGTAGTCCTCGTCGTTCTCCGCGCCCGTGACGACGAAGCCGATCTTCTTCGCCGGGCACGCCTTCAGCACCCGCTTCAGCTCGGTGATCGCGCGGCGCCGGACGACGCCGAGCCGCGTGAGCACGATCATCGCGTCGACCTTGCCCGAGAGGGCGATCGCGTCGCCGACGGCGAGCAGCGGAGGCGCGTCGACGATGACGATGTCGGCATGGTCGCGCAGGTCCGCGAGCGTCTGGGCGAGCGCGCGGCCGCCGATGAACTCCGCCGCGTCCGCCGGGAGCGTGCCCGTCGTGACCACGGCGAAGCTGCCGCCCTCGTGCTCGTCACCGGTGAAGGAGATCGTCGCTTTGCCCTCGACGACGTCCGTGATCCCGAGCCCGTTGCCGGTCTTGAAGAAGCGCTGGAGCATCGGCCGGCGTAGGTCGAGGTCGACGAGGATCACGCGCTGCCCCGCCCGCGAGAGGGCGATCGCGAGGTTGGCGGCGGTCGTCGACTTCCCTTCCTGGTCGAGCGCGCTCGTGACCATGATCGTGCGGGCGCCGTGCTCGAGGTTGAAGAAGTCGACGTTCGTGCGCAGGATCCCGTAGGCGTCGGCCTGGATGCTGTGCGGGTCGGCGAGCATCGAGAGATTCCCGGTGCGCTGCATCCACGCCTCCGGCTCGGGGATCCGGGCGAGCAGCGGCAGGCCGAGAAGCTTCTCGATCTCCTGCGTCGA
>DAISLG010000329.1:0-1523 GCA_036820565.1 Gaiellaceae bacterium
ACCGCCGGGATGATCTCCGACCTCGACGGCGCGAACCTGCGCGCCTTCATGGACGCGCACGGCGGGCGAACGACCTTCCGCGTCTCCGGCGAGCTCGACCCGCGCGAGATCCAGACGGGCCGCAGCGGCGTGATCACGAGCTTCTCGTCGGCCGGACCGACGAACTTCGATCACCGGCTCAAGCCCGACGTTGCGGCTCCCGGCGGCCAGATCCTCTCCTCGACGCTGCAGGAGTTCGCCGGCGCCCCGTTCGCGGTCTTCGACGGCACGAGCATGGCCGCGCCGCACGTCGCGGGCGCCGCCGCGCTCCTGCTGCAGCAGCACCCCGGCTGGACGCCGGAGCAGGTGAAATCGGCGCTGATGACCTCCGCGGGCCCGGCCTGGGGCGACACGGCGCGCACGAGCGAGGCCTCGGTGCTGCTCGAGGGCGGCGGCCTCGTCAACGTCGCAGCGGCCAACGACCCGAAGCTCTTCGCCGAGCCGTCCTCGCTGTCGTACGGCTACCTCGAGACGACGAAGGCCGCGGCGCGGAAGGCCCTGCTGCTCTCGCTGAGCGACGCCTCCGGCTCGGGCGGCGGCTCCTGGACGATCGAGATCGACCCGCAGGCGGCGACCGCAGGCGCCGCGATCACGCCGGCCACCTCGGCGGTGACCATCCCGCCGGGCGGAACGGTGGACGTGCCAATCGTCGCCTCGGCGAGCTTCGGCGCGCCGACGGGCGACAACTACGGCTTCGTCGTGCTGAAGCGCGGGACCGACCAGATACGGGTCCCCTATTACTTCTCCGCCGAGTACCCGCAGATCGGCCGGGCGCCGCGCCTGACGATCAAGGCTGACCAGCTCGGGGACACGAGCAAGGGCTCCTCGTTCGTGAGCAACTACCGCTTCCCGACCGAGCCGTTCGGGCCGCCGCCCGGCTACACCGGCAAGACGTTCGACGAGGACGGCGCCGAACACGTCTACACCGTCCGCGTCAACTCACACGTCGCCAACGCCGGGGTCGCCGTGGTCGCCGAGGGGCAGGGCGCGCTCGTCGAGCCGTGGTTCCTCGGCTCGCTGAACGAGGACGACGTTCAGGGCTACCCGGGCACCCCGGTGAACGTCAACGGGCTCACGTTCGAGTACCAGTTCGACAACGGCGTCGCGGCGATCGACTTCCCGCGTGAGGGGCGCTACTTCGTCTCGGTGGACTCGCGGGCCGACCCATACACCGACCAGCCGCTGCGCGGGCCCTATCTCCTGCACTACTGGCAGGACGACGTCACCCCGCCGCGCTTCCGCTTCCTGACGAAGGTGGTCAGCGCCGGGCGGCCGATGCTGGCGGCGATCGCGACCGACCGCGGCGCCGGCGTCGACCCGCTCTCGCTGGTGATCGGCTACAAGCAGACGCTGCTCCTCGCGGCGCTCTACGACCCGGTCTCGGGCCTCGTCCTCTGGCCGCTGAGCGGCGCGCCGAAGATCGGCGTCGGCCGAACGCCCCTGATCGCGATCGCCTCCGACTACCAGGAGTCGAAGAACGTCGA
>DAISLG010000330.1:0-1516 GCA_036820565.1 Gaiellaceae bacterium
TCGACCTCAAGTTCGGCCGCAACCGCGAGCGGGTCATCTCCGGCCTGAAGCGCGTGTCGAAGCCGGGCCGCAGGGTCTACGCCCGGAAGGACCGCCTTCCGCGCGTGCTCGGCGGGATGGGCGTCGCGATCCTCTCGACCTCGACCGGTCTCGTCACGAGCCGTACTGCGCAGGAGCGCGGAATCGGCGGCGAAGTGGTCGCTTTCATCTGGTAACCGAATGAGTCGCATCGGCAACGCACCCATCCCGATCCCCGACGGCGTCAGCGTCACGATCGAGCCTGCCCGGGTCGCGGTCGCGGGGCCTCTCGGGACGCTGCAGCAGCAGGTTCCGTCTCGGATGAAGATCGAGCAGCGGGACGGCGAGGTGGTCGTCACGCGGCCGACCGAGCGCGGCGAGGATCGTGCGCTGCACGGCCTCACGCGGACGCTCGTGGCGAACATGGTCCAGGGCGTCACGCAGGGCTTCGAGAAGCACCTCGAGATCCAGGGCGTCGGCTACCGTGCCGCGCTTCGCGGCACCGACCTCGAGCTCAACGTCGGCTACTCGCATTCCGTCGTCGTGAAGCCGCGCACCGGCATCACCTTCGAGGTGCCGGTGCCGACGCAGGTCATCGTGAAGGGAACCGACAAGCAGATGGTGGGCCAGACGGCCGCCGAGATCCGCAAGGTGCGCCGGCCCGAGCCGTACAAGGGCAAGGGCATCCGCTACGAAGGCGAGTACGTCCGCCGCAAGGTCGGCAAGCGTGCCTAGCCTGACCGTGAGAGAGGCCCGCGAGCGGCGCCACCGGCGCGTGCGCTCGAAGGTGCGCGGCAGTGCCGAGCGGCCGCGGCTCGTCGTCTTCCGCTCCAACCGCGGCATCGAGGCTCAGCTCGTCGACGACGACACGGGCAAGACGCTCGCGTCGGCGTCCCATCTCGCGCTCGCGAAGTCGTTCAAGGGCGACAAGACCGCGCAGGCGGAAGCCGTGGGGAAGGCGCTTGCGGCGGCGGCGACGAAGGCGGGCATCGGCGCGTGCGTCTTCGACCGGGGCGGCTACCTCTACCACGGACGCGTGAAGGCGCTCGCCGACGGCGCCCGCGAAGGAGGACTCAAGTTTTGAGTGGGATCGAGTACACCGAGACGCGTGAGCTCAAGGAGCGCGTCGTCGAGATCAACCGCGTGGCGAAGGTCGTCAAGGGCGGCCGGCGCTTCTCGTTCACGGCCCTCGTCGTCGTCGGGGACGAGGTCGACCGCGTCGGCGTCGGCTACGGCAAGGCGCGGGAGGTTCCGCTCGCAATCACGAAGGCCGTCGAGGACGCGAAGAAGAACCTCTTCACCATCCCGAAGCACGGCTCGACGATCACCCACGAGGTGCTGGGCCGCTTCGGCGCCGCGAGGGTGCTGCTGCGCCCGGCCTCCGAGGGAACGGGCGTCATCGCCGGCGGCGGCGTGCGTGCGGTGCTAGAGCTGGGCGGGGTCCGCAACGTGCTCGCGAAGAGCCTCGGCACGACGAACCCGATCAACATGGCGAAGG
>DAISLG010000331.1:0-1508 GCA_036820565.1 Gaiellaceae bacterium
GGCGCGCCGCCGTGGAGCCGGCCCGAGAGCGTTCCGACGGCTGACGACATCGCGGCCGCGCAGTCCGCACCCGTCGAGGCCGCGATCCGCGCGGTGAACGTCGAGGCGTTGAGGCCGTGCTCGGCCGCCGAGACCCAGTAGGTGTCGAGAGCCTTCACCTGGGCCGGGGCCGCCTCGCCGCGCCAGCGGATCAGGAACTGGGCGGCGGCGTTCTCGCCCTGCGAGATCTCCGACTCCGGCACCGCCGGCTGCGCGCCGCGCGCCGACTGGGCGACGATCGAGAGCGCAGCGGACGAGAGCCGGGCAAGGTCGTCCCGCGCCTGCTCGTCCGAGATGTCGACGAGCTGGCCGAGCTCCCACTTGCTCCCGAGCGTGGCGAGGCCGGCCTGAAGGTCTGCGGTCGTCGAGCCGCTCGGCTCCTGGAGCTTGACCGCCTCGGCCACGGGCATGCCGGGCTCGAAGCTCTGGTCGACGAGCAGCCCCCAGACCTGCTCGTACGGGTACGTTCCGACAAGCTCCTCGATGTCGACGCCCCTGTAACGGAGCGTCCCGCCGTCACTGTCGGGCTCTGCGATCTCCGTCTCGAAGGCGACGACGCCCTCCAGTCCGGGCCTGAATACGGTTTCCGTCATGACCGCAATCTACCCACACCAGGGTCTCTTGAACGTCGGGTAGAGTCCGCCGCCGATGAGCTATCGCGTGACACTCGTCCCCGGCGACGGCACGGGCCCCGAGCTGACGGAGGCCACGCGGCGCGTGCTCGAGGCGACCGGTGTCGAGTTCGACTGGGACGTCCAGCACGCGGGCATCGACATGATGGAGGAGGCGGGAACCCCCCTCCCCGAGGCGACGCTCGAGTCGATCAGGGCGAACAAGGTCGCGCTGAAGGGCCCGATCACGACGCCGATCGGGACGGGCTTCCGCTCCGTCAACGTCGCGCTCCGCCACGAGCTCGGCCTCTACGCCTGCCTGCGCCCGTGCAAGAGCTACCCGGGCGTCCGCTCGCGCTACGACGGCGTCGACCTCGTGCTCGTGCGCGAGAACACGGAGGACCTCTACGCCGGGATCGAGTACGAGGCGGGCACGCCCGAGGCCGAGCAGGTGATCGCCGAGCTGAACAAGCTCCAGTCGAAACAGATCCGCTCCGGCTCCGGGATCTCGATCAAGTCGATCAGCCGCGAGGGCTCCGAGCGGATCATCCGCTTCGCCTTCGAGTACGCGCGGGAGCACGGCCGCAGGCGCGTCTCCTGCGTGACGAAGGCGAACATCATGAAGTTCACGGACGGGCTCTTCCTCGACACGTTCCGCGACGTCGCGCAGGAGTACCCCGAGATCGAGCCGTGGGAGAACCTCGTCGACGCGGTCTGCATGGGCCTCGTGCAGCGCCCCGAGGAGTTCGACGTCCTCGTCCTGCCGAACCTCTACGGCGACATCGTCAGCGACCTGACAGCCGGCCTCGTCGGCGGCCTCGGCGTCGCCCCGGGCGGCAACATCGGCCCGGACTCGGC
>DAISLG010000332.1:0-1505 GCA_036820565.1 Gaiellaceae bacterium
TCGTGATGGTGTTCAGCGCCACGTCGGCCGCCGCGGCCGTCGGCGGCAACGACCCCAGCTACTACCTCAAGCGCCAGGGGAGCTACGCCGTCCTCGGGATCGTGCTGATGCTCGTCGCCCAGCGGATCGACTACCGCCTGCTGCGCAAGGTGGCCCCGCCGCTCGTCCTCACGAGCATCGGCTTGCTCGTCGCCGTGCTGGCAATCGGCCCGTCGATCAACGGCGCGCGCCGCTGGATCAACCTCGGCCCAGCCGTCTTCCAGCCGTCGGAGCTCGCGAAGCTCGGGCTCGCCGTGTGGGCCTCCGCGTACCTCTCGCGCCATCGCGCGCCCCAGACGCTGGGTGAGCTGCTGCGGCCGGTCGGCGCGCTCACGGGCGTCTTCTGCGTGCTGCTGCTGTTCGAGCCCGACCTCGGCACGGCGATCGCGCTCGTCGTGATGCTCGCCGGGATCCTGCTCGTCTCGGGAACCCCGCTGCGCGTGCTCGGTGGCGCGACCGCGATCGCCGGCACGCTCGGCGTCGCCGTCGTCTGGATCGAGCCCTACCGCCGCGCCCGCGTCTTCAGCTTCCTCAATCCGTGGAACGACGCGCAGGGCGCCGGCTTCCAGAACGTGCAGGCGATGATCGGGATGGGCTCGGGCGGGCTCTTCGGGAAAGGCCTCGGCCAGAGCGTCGAGAAGATCTTCTACCTGCCCGAGGCGCACACGGACATGATCTTCGCGATCATCGGCGAGGAGCTCGGCCTCGTCGGCGTCACGCTCGTGATCGCCGCCTATGCGACCTTCGCCTACGCGGGCCTCAAGATCGCGCTGCGGTGCAAGGATCCGTTCGGCAAGCGGCTCGCCTCGGGGCTCACGGTGCTCGTCTGCGGGCAGGCCGCGATCAATCTCGCGGCCGTGCTGGGGCTCGCTCCACTCACCGGAATCCCGCTCCCGTTCGTCTCGTACGGGGGCTCGAGCCTCGTGGTCGCGCTCGCCTCCGTCGGCGTCCTCCTTAACATCGCGGTGAACCATGCCTCCTCGAGAGAAGCTCAGGTGCCTGATCGCGGCCGGCGGAACGGCCGGTCACGTGCTGCCGTCGCTCGCAATCGCCGAGGAGCTCAGCGCGCGCGGAGCGACGGTGACGTTCGCCGGGTCGCCGGAGCGGGTCGAAGCGCAGCTCGTTCCTGACGCGGGTTACGAGTTCGACCCGTTCCTCGTCCGCGGGCTGCCACGGCGGCCGGGCCTCGCCCTCGCGCGCGCCGCGCTGCTCGCGGGCCGCGCTCCGGCGGCGTGCGCGCGGATCCTCGCCGCGCGGCAGCCGCACGTCGTTCTCGGCGGAGGAGGCTTCGTCGCCGGGCCGATGGTCTTCGCCGCGTGGCGCCGGCGGATCCCGACCGCGCTGACCGAGGCCGACGCCCACCTCGGCCTCGCGAACCGGCTCGCGCTCCCGTACGCGCGCCGCGTCTTCCTCGCCTACCCGGTGCGCGCGGGCGCGAAGTACCGCGTCGTCGGGCGGCCGATCCC